>CAZFGM010000263.1:0-4968 GCA_964518515.1 uncultured Alcaligenaceae bacterium
AATTCGAAACACATTTTGCCTTTCGTGAATTCCACCAGGAAGATGCCCCACGGCTGATCGCTTCGGAACGGTTGAACCTGCCATGCTTGACTGTCGATGAGATGCTTTTCCAACTCCTGGGCGCACAAATCGTCTTGCGTCCAGCCGTAGGCGATTTCGGGAATCTCGTAACTCCGTTCGAGGTGATGCAATGAAACCGGCCCATCGGGGGACACGGAACCCGGCGCGGAACCGGTTCGCGAATTTGGGGAATTTTGGAAGTAATGGTTACGGACGCGGGGCTGTTGAAACTGGCGGCGCTCAAAAATCCGTTGGCATGGAAATTGCCCCTCAAAAAGAGCGGAACTCAGGGTCCGCCCTGCGGGGGCCTCTTATGCAAGACATCTTGCGGCAATTGCAAACCATCGGGGACCTACAACGCCATCTGCTGCCCCGTCACCTCCCGCACCTGCCCGGCTGGGGATTAGCCGTGCACCATGCGGTGGGGGCCTGGCCCGGTGGGAATTACTATGATTTTTTGCCCTTGGCCGATAGCCGGCTGGTGTTTTTGCTGGCTGATGCCAGCGACAGCGGCGGGCCGGCCGCCGCTCTGGTGGCCATGGTGCGCGTGCTGATGCATTCCTGCCCGCTCAATTCGGGTCAAGAACGCTTGCCGTTTTGTCCCATGCACGGGGAAGTTGTGCAAGTACCGCACATCATTCTGGGAAATCTGAATCGCGTCCTGGTGGAAAACTCTCTGGAAGAGCAGTATATGTCGGCATTCTGCGGAGTTCTGAGCCCGCGGGAAGGGCTGCTGCACTTTGCCAACGCCGGCCATCCCTCGCCGCGCTGGTGGCATGCCCGGACGCGGACCGTGGAAGCCCTCCGCTATGCCGTCGGCCTGCCGCTCGGCATCGACCTCCAGGCCACTTACCACCACAAGCGCATTACCGTCGAGCCGGGGGATGTGTTGTTGTTTTATACCAACGGCATCACGGCCGCGCAAAACCCTCACGGCCTCGCTTTCGGGGCCGAGCGCCTCGACGCCGTTCTGCACGAATTGGCCGGCCTTGGGGCCGAGGCGGTCAAAAACGGCCTGTTGGCCCGGCTGGAAAATTTCCACGAAGAAAAGACGTTCCCCGATGACCTCACCGTGCTGGTTTTTAAACGTCAAGAATAATCCCTCCCTGAAGACCTGGTTCTCTCGTGGCACAAGAATTGCCCTGTATTATTTCCCGAACCACCGTGATTCATTCCAAGTCCCGCCCCTGGATTGAAAGGAGCAAGCCATGTCGGGAGAGATCGTTCTCAAGATCAAGAAAGGCGCATTCCCTGGCAAAGAATTCTTTTTTCGCCACCGCACTTTGTGCACGGTCGGTCGCTCGGAAGATTGTTATTTGCAGTTTCCCCAGGCCGACGTATCCCGGCGGCACTGCCTGCTGGATATCGATCCGCCGCATGCCCGCATTCGCGACCTGGGCAGCCGCAATGGGACCTATGTCAACGGCGCCCTCATTGGCCATCGGTTGACGGAACAAACGCCCGATACCGGCGATCTGTCGGCCATGCCGGAATGGGAACTCCAGGCAGGCGATGAGATTCGGATCGGCGGCACGGTTTTGGCCGTGAGCATCCTGGACATCGAGGAACCGGCCGCGGCGATGTTGCAGGAAGTGGGAGTGTAACCGAGTTGCCTTTCAAGAGGCGCTGCCAACCCGCTTCGGGTGCACGAAACGGTTTGCGAGTGATCGTAGCCGCATCGCCAGAATGCGGGTGAGGCCTATTTCTCCCGCATTCTGGCGAATGCGGCTACGGGCTTCTGGAGAAAAAACACATGCAACCCACCGAGGTTTTGCACAGCGAACACCGGGTCATCGAGCAAGTTCTTGCTTGCCTGGAAAAAATAGTTGACCGCGGCCTGGCGGAGGGAAAACTGGATGGCACTGCCGCGGACCAGGCGCTCGATTTTTTCCGGGGCTTCGCCGATCGCTGCCACCATGGAAAAGAGGAACAACATCTCTTTCCGTTGCTGGAAGCGCGCGGCTTGCCCCGCGAGGGCGGCCCCACCGGCGTCATGCTGTACGAGCACGATCAGGGCCGCCAGCACATGCAGGCCATGGCCGACTCCTTGGAGGGGGCGGCCGCGGGCCAGCGCCCGGCCCTGGGCAAGTTCGCCGAACATGCCCGCGCTTACATCCAGTTGCTGCGCCAGCACATTTTCAAGGAAGATCACGTGTTGTTTGCCATGGCCGACCAGGTGCTCAACAAGGCCGATCAGGAACGCCTCCTCGATCGCTTTGAACACATGGAACACGAGGACATGAAACACGGCACCCACGAGAGGTATCTACGCCTGGCCGACGCCCTGGCCGAACGGTTTGGGGTGGCCAAGGCCCAAGGCAAGGCACTGGTCTGCGCCGCTTGTGGACATGGGCAACATTAACAGGCGAGCCGAGCCGCGTAAGCCGCCGGGAAACCCGGCGATTAACGTCGCTCGGCTCGCCTGGTTATGTGCGGTTTCGCCCAGGCGGTGGTTGATTTTGTCACATCTCGCAGGAATCCACTCTCACGTTTTTGACGTGCTTGGGTACACCGTTTCAGAGGACCTCTCTCCCGTGGAGATAAAGATTAAGAGTACGATTGCTACGCTTCTTCCGAGACGTGGCCCGGAAGTAGTGGCCCTTTTCGGGGCAGATGAAAAATTGCCAATTGCCAATTACCAATTGCCAAATGCCAATTTTGGAAGGGATTCAACCTGATTTTTCCAATGGCAAGGGTATTCCAATTGGCAATTGGTAATTGGCAATTGGTAATTGGCAATTTTTGATTATCAGTTTGCGACAACTTTTTGTCGCAAAAACGGCCCGAAGGGCCTAGGAGCAAGTTAATCTTGTTCCTACTCGTCTTCCTAATCTTACTCTTCATCCTACTCTTTCTCCTTCTTCTGGTGGATCCAGCAGACCAATCCGGAACGATGGGCACACCCCAAGGAAGCCGGTCCTACAAAAGATTCACCTTTGGCACATAACGTGCTTTCTTGGTTTCGTGGCTAAACGTGTCAGCTTCCAAGCCGGAAAAGAGGTGGGTCATGGTTACCGCAACCGAACGGGACGAATACCTGGACGAGATTCGCCAACAAGTATGCAGCCGGTGTGTCGAGCGGCCTCCCGGAGGGCCGCCCTGCGCTCCCCTGGGCAAGGACTGCGGCGTGGAATTGCATCTGCCGCAACTCATCGAGTCGATTCACCAGGTGCACAGTTCTCGAATCGGGCCTTATCTGGATCACAACCGCCAAGAGATTTGCGAGCACTGTGCCTTTTTGCACAGCAGCATCTGCCCGTGCCCGATGGATTACCTGGCGGTGCTGGTCGTGCAGGCGGTGGAAACCGTCGATGAGCGGCGGCGGCAGCGCGGCGAGGAAATTCTCCCGGCCCGGCGGGGCCGGGAAGTGGAGCTAACGGAAATCCACCGCGCTTTCGTCGAGGCGGCCGGCGCCTGGACGGGTTGTGATTGGCCGACCTTCTGCGGCAAGAGCGGCTTGAACCTGCAAGGTTGGACGGCGGCGCAGGCCCGAGCCATGGCCCAGGAAACCACCGATCCGCAGGCCGTGGAAGACTGGTATCTGGCCTCCCATTGGTTGACCCAGATCGAGCACAATGCCCGGCAAGCGCAGATCAAGGGGGCGGCGGCGGTGCAGGCGGCCGAGGCCGGCAAGTGGCGCGAGGCTCTGGCCAATGCCGAATGGGCCTGGGCCTTGGAATTCGCCACCGGCCGGCCCCTGCGCCGCAGCTGGCCGCTGGCCTGGCAGCGGTTGCGCGAGGTGATTGAGGCCGCCATGTTCGCTCACCAAGACGCCGAGACTTCGGTCTCCGGTGGAGGAACCCTGTCATGAGAAAGGAGGTCTATGGCAACCATTCCGTTTTGTGGGGCGGGTTTCCAACTGGCCGGAATGAAGATAGGCAGGTTGGCAACCTGCCCCACGGAGATTCCGAAATCGGTCCCTCCTGCCTGAGCCACGTTCGCGAAACAGGCGAGCCGAGCCGCGTAAGCGGCCGGAGAAGGGAGCGGTTTCGGATTTTGTGTTTCGGTCTGGGGCTGCTCGTGGGCTTGGGGGGTTTTCCGTCTGGGGTGTCGGCCCAGCAAACCGCCGCGGAGTACTTCAAGAAAAATTGCGCCATTTGCCACACCATCGGCGGCGGCCGCCTCGGCGGGCCCGATCTCAAAAACGTCACCACGCGCCGGGACCGGGACTGGATCAAACGCCTCATCCTCAATCCGCAAGCCCTCAAGGACAGCGGCGATGGCGAGATGCAGCGCCTGTTCGAGGATTATCGCAGCGTCATGCCCACCATCATCGACGTGGCCGGCTGGATTGACCCCTTGCTCAAGCTGATCGAGGACGAATCGAAGTTAGCCAAATCGCAATTTGCCGGCGTGGGCATGGATATTCCGGAAGGGCCTTTCGCCGAAGACCAGATCGAACAGGGGCGCGAACTCTTCCTCGGGCGGCGCCGCTTCGCCAACGGCGGTCCCGCCTGCGTGTCTTGCCATGCGGTCGAGGGGGTCAGCGCTCTGGGCGGCGGCCGGCTTGGCCCGGACCTCACCCAGGTCTTCAATCGCTTGCACGGGCGCAAAGGCCTGGCGGCCTGGCTAGTCGCGCCGGCCACCGTCACCATGCAGCCCATTTACAAAAATCACCCGCTCAGCGCCGACAAGGCCAACAACGAGATCCTCAACCTGGTGGCCTTTCTGGAAAAAACCAAGGACGGCCGCGAGGAAACCGGCGTGGCCCGCCTCAACTTCTTCCTGTTAGGTCTGGGGGGCACCGCGGGCAGCCTGGTCCTGTTCGATTTTCTCTGGCGGCGCCGCTTTCGCGCCGTCCGCCAGGTACTGGTCCACGGCGAAGCTAAGAGATTATCCGAAAACTCGTAACCGCACCCTTCAGGGTGCGGGTTTTCCGCAGGCTGAAGCCTGCGGCTACCGGTTTCC
>CAZFGM010000263.1:5068-6280 GCA_964518515.1 uncultured Alcaligenaceae bacterium
TTTCCGCAGGCTGAAGCCTGCGGCTACCGGTTTCCGGATAGTTTGTAAGGAGCAAGCATGATCAAGAATGGCTCGATTTCCTGGATCAAGGACGAGGTCGGTCCCGAAGGCCGCCAGTGGGAAGAGTTCTACCGCAACCGCTGGCAGCACGACAAGATCGTCCGCTCGACCCACGGCGTCAACTGCACCGGCGGCTGCACCTGGCAGATTCACGTCAAGGACGGCATCGTCACCTGGGAAATGCAGGGCCTGGATTATCCGTTGCTGGAAAACGGCCTGCCGCCTTATGAGCCGCGCGGCTGCCAGCGCGGCATTTCCTTCTCCTGGTACCTGTATAGCCCCCTGCGGGTGAAATATCCCTACGCCCGCGGCGCCCTGCTCGACCTGTGGAAGCAAGCCCGCGCCGAGCACGAAGATCCGGTGGATGCCTGGAAGAGCCTGGTCGAAGATCCCGTGAAACGGCAGCGCTGGCAGCGTGCCCGCGGCAAGGGCGGTTTTCGCCGCGCCTCCTGGGACACCGTCCTGGAAATGATCGCCGCCTCCTGCCTGCACACCATCAAGACGCACGGTCCCGACCGCATCGCCGGCTTCTCGCCGATCCCGGCCATGTCGATGATCAGCTACGCCGGCGGCGCCCGCCTGCTCCAGCTCATGGGCGGTGTATCCCTATCGTTTTACGACTGGTATTGCGACCTGCCGCCCGCCTCCCCCGAGTGCTGGGGCGAGCAGACCGATGTGCACGAGTCGGCCGACTGGTACAACGCCAAGCTGCTGGCCGTCATGGGCAGCAACATCAACATGACGCGGACGCCGGATTGCCATTTCGCCGCCGAGGCCCGGCACAACGGCTCGAAGATGTGGGTCTTCTCGCCCGATTTCAGCCAGGTCTCCAAGTACGCCGATGAATGGGTGGCCATCAACGCCGGCCAGGACGGCGCCTGGTGGATGGCCGTCAATCACGTGCTCCTGAAAGAATTCCATCACGACAAACAGATTCCCTACTTCATCGACTACACGAAGAAGTACACCGACGCCCCTTACCTGGTGGAGTTGCATCCCTGTGAGCCCGCAGCGCAAGCAAGGGATCTCTCATCCGAGCCCGCAGCGCCAGCAAGGGATCAAGTCCCGGCCCTTGCTGGCGCTTCGGGCTCAGGAAACGAGCAAATCTACCAGCCCGGCCAGTTGCTCCGCGCGGGACGGCTGGCAAAGTAC
>CAZFGM010000263.1:6380-9179 GCA_964518515.1 uncultured Alcaligenaceae bacterium
GACGGCAAGACGATCACCCGCGGCGTGCCGGTCAAGCGGGTCCAGACGGCAACCGGCGAAACCGTGGTGGTGGCCACGGTGTACGACCTGCTCATGGCCCAGTACGGCGTGCCGCGCGGCCTCGAAGGGCAATATCCGACCGATTACAACGATGAGGCTTCTCCCTACACGCCGGCCTGGGCGGAAAAGTACACCGGCATGGGTCGCGACGTGCTGATCCGCTTCGCCCGCGAATGGGGCCGCACTGCCGAGCTGACACACGGCAAGTGCCTCATCATCATCGGCGCCGGCATCAACCACTGGTATCACAACAACCTCATGTACCGGGCCGGCATCCACGCCCTTATGTTCACGGGCTGCGTCGGCGTCAACGGCGGCGGCCTGGCCCACTACGTCGGCCAGGAAAAGCTCGCGCCCATGGAATCCTGGTCGGCCATCGCCTTCGCCCGCGACTGGATGCCCGCCGTCCGCCTGCAAAATTCGCCGAGCTGGCATTACGTCCACACCGACCAGTGGCGCTACGAGAAAGATTTCACCGATTATCACACGGTGCCGGCCCGGCAACCCGCGGACACCCTGGCCCGCGGCCATACCATGGACTTGCAGGTCAAGGCGGTCCGCAACGGCTGGCTCCCCTTTTACCCGCAGTTCAACAAAAACCCGCTCGATGTCGTGAAGGAAGCGGATGCTGCTCTCAAGCCCACGGACGGCCGTCCGTGGGCTTCGGAGGAGGACATCATTCGCTGGACCGTTGACCAGCTCAAGTCCCGCCAGCTTCGTTTCGCTGTGGAAGATCCCGATGCTCCGGAAAACTGGCCGCGCGTCTGGTTCATCTGGCGCGGCAACGCCCTCATGGCCAGCGCCAAGGGCCACGAATATTTCCTCAAGCATTACCTGGGAACCCATACCAACGCCATCGCCGAAGATATTGCCGCCGATGCCGTCAAGGAGGTCACCTGGCACGACAAGGCGCCCATCGGCAAGATGGACCTGGTGGTGGATTTGAACTTCCGCATGGACACGTCGGCCTTGTATTCCGACATCGTCCTGCCGGCGGCGACGTGGTACGAGAAGGCCGACCTCAATTCCACCGACCTGCACAGCTTCATCCACCCGCTGTCGCCGGCGGTGCCGCCCTGCTGGGAATCGAAAAGCGACTGGCAGATTTTCCTGGCCATCGCCAAGAAATTCTCCGAGCTGGCGAAGAAGCACTTCCCCGAGCCCGTGCGTGACATCGTGGCTTCACCGCTGGCCCACGACAGTCCCGCCGAGATCGCCCAGCCCGCCATCAAGGACTGGCTGCACGGCGAAGTGGACGCCGTTCCCGGCAAGACCATGCCCGGCCTGCGGCTCGTCACCCGCGATTACGCCAACCTGTACCAGCAGTTCATCGCCCTGGGACCAAACCTCAAGACGGCCGGCCTGGGGGCGCACGGCACCAGTTATCCGGTGGCGGACGAATACGACGCCGCCTTGAAAACCCACCCCACGATGTCGTGGAACGGACAACGCTATCCCTCGCTGCACGACGACGAGCACGTTTGTGACCTGATCCTGCGCTTCGCCACGGTGACCAACGGCGAGATGGCGTATCGCTCGTACAAGAACATGGAAGAAAAAGTCGGCCTGCCGCTGACCCACCTGGCCGAGCGCAACCGCGGCGTGCGCGTGACGTTCAAGGAGCTGCAGAGCAAGCCGATGCGCTTCGTCAACAGCCCGATGTGGTCGGGCCTGATCGAAAACGGCCGGGCCTATTCGCCGTTCACCTACAACATCGAATGTCTGGTGCCATTCCGCACGCTGACCGGCCGGCAGCATTTTTACCTGGATCATCCTTTGTACTTGCAATTCGGCGAGGCCCTGCCGACGTACAAGCCCAAGCCGCTGCCGACGCAGTATGCCGACCTGCGCTTCACGGCGAGCGGGGGACGTGAGTCCCCTGATTACCCGACCTTGATGCTCAACTACCTCACCCCACACGGCAAATGGCATATCCACTCGACGTACGGCGACAACCAGCGCATGTGCACCTTGTCGCGCGGCGTCGAGCCGTTCTGGATGAACGACCACGACGCCGCTACCCTGGACATTCAGGACAACGACTGGGTCGAGGTGCACAACGATCACGGCGTGGTGGTGACGCGGGCGGCGGTGAGCGCCCGCATTCCGCGCGGCATCTGCATCCAGTACCATTCGCCCGAGCGCACCTATTCGGTGCCGAAATCGCCTCTCCGCGGCTTCAAGCGGGCCGGCGGCCACAACAGCCTCACCCGCGTCCGCCTCAAGCCCAACCTCATGGCCGGCGGCTACGGCCAGTTCACCTACCACTTCAACTACTGGGGACCCACCGGCGTCAACCGCGATACCCACATTCTGGTACGCAAATTGCCTGCGTTGGTGTGGTAGGAGGTGGAGTGGTGAGTGGTGGAGTGGTGTTCGCAAGAGCCAGAGAGTATGAGAAGGAGGAAGATTAGGATTAGGAACAGGATTAGGAGCAAGATTAGGACTAAGAGCAGGACTACGGATTCGAGAGCAGTCTCATCAAATCCTACTCTTCCTCTTGATCTTAATCCTCTTCCTAATCTTCATCCGAATCCTGATCTTTCTCTCTTCGCACACCTACTCACCACAGCAAACCGATCGACAAGGAGTTCGCAATGAACGTCCGCTCGCAGATCGCCATGGTGTTTCACCTCGACAAGTGCATCGGCTGCCACACGTGCAGCATTGCCTGCAAGAACGTGTGGACCGACCGCAAGGGCACCGAGTACATGTGGTGGAACAACGTCGAGACCAAGC
>CAZFGM010000264.1:0-9170 GCA_964518515.1 uncultured Alcaligenaceae bacterium
ATGGTTTCCAGCGTTTCGCGGCTTAATTTACGATGCTGGAGCGACTACACCCCTTCCAACTGATCTTTCAAATCGTCCCGGCATTTTTCAACCTGAAAAATTATTACGGGAAAAGCAGGTTTCGCCTTGTTACCTTGGTTCTGCAGGTTTTTTATTGCTTTAAGGTGATTCCCAGCTTGGCCATCAACCAAAAGCGTAAAAACGGGGTCGTACAATTCCGGTGTGACCTTCTCAAGAGCTTGCAAGGAACTCCGAGAAATGTCCTTGGTTGTATTGGTTGCGTTGATACATAACAAATGGGCAATGGGGTGGCCTATTTCCCCCATTTTCCCAAGGGCCTCGGCCGCCTTGACTTTCTCCTCGTCGCTGCCTTTTTTAAGCTTTTCAACGAGGCTGTCCAATTCTTTCCCGAGACCAACCTTTAATGGTGGCTTAACAGGAGGCGTGCCGCCTTCCTCCTTTTTCGCCGGCTTGCCTTGATCCTTTTCTTTGAGAAATTCGTCAGGTTTTTTTTCTGGGCCAAGTTTCGGATCGGGCCTAACACCAGGCTGTTCGCTACCTTTTTTGGGCGTTTCAGGGACATCTCCTTTTGGCCCTTTGGCCACGACATCCTCGGAGGGATCCTTTTTTGGTGATGAATTCAAGAACCAAAATAGCCCGGCGGCGATAACAACGCCCGAAACAAAAACGAGAAGAAGCAACATGACCATCTGCCCATTAGACCGCGGAGAAGAAAAGGGGCTACCCAGGCTACCCATGGAATTTTGAAGTAGAGGCAGGGTTGGGGGAGGACTAAAGTTCACTCCCTTCGGCCGGTGAGCGGTTAACTCGCCTAGGGCAGTTTTCTCTGGGTTAGGCTGCGGCGCTGGTTTCTTCCCATGCGACGGCGGCTGACCGGAAGTTCTTTGCAGGGGCAGATTAGTCGGAGCGTGTGCGATCATTTCACCCAGAGCTGTTTTCTCCGGATTTCCAGAAGCACCCGGCGACGACCGAGGAATTGTTACGGGCTGTCCACATTTGCATTTGCCTGTCAGACCAGCACATTCGTCTGGGGCTGAAAGGGTCCGACCGCATTTTGGGCAAGCGAACCGGATCATACCTGACCTCCAAAATGATGGAGACAAATTGGGTAGGCAAAAGGAAGGAAGATGATTGGTTAGATGCTACCCCCGCCCGCTAAACCTGTCAAGCGCCTTCTTTCAATATCAATTCTTTCAATTTTTCCATTCAATGAAAGAGACTGTTTGCAAAACGCCCCGCGGGCGTTTGGAAAAATAAAAAAGGCCGCCAGAAGGTCTGGCGGCCTCGGTCGGTTTGCAGTTTCCGGCAATCACTTCTGCCCCGCCGCCTTCGGCGGCACGTACCCCGGCGAGGCGTTGAAGTCCTTGAGCAGCGTGCCATCGGCGGTTTTCCAGACGCGGACTTCGCCCCGGTAGCCGCCGGCGGCGACCAGGGCGCCGTCGGGGCTGATGGCCACGGCGTAGACGTGATCGGTCACCCTATGAACGGTTACGAAATTCTTTCGCCCCGCCTCAGGAAATCGTTTGCTTGGCGGCTCGCCCAAGTTCGATTTCTACTTCGTGGTCGCGCAGAACGGCGGTGTCCCGGTCCTTCCAGGGACACGGGGGCGGTATCGGGTGGAGTCCCCCTTCTTGTTCAGCGGCTTTTTCCCGATAATAGGCCGTCATCAAATGGGAAAGGTCGGAATAGTAAATGTTCCGCCGATGGAGTTCCTCAGTGGCTGGTCCCTTGAAGGGATCAGTCGTGGCCTCATTGATGAAAACAGCCAGGAACGCGCGCTCGCGATCGGTTAGCAGCATAATCAATACCTCGGGTCCGCCTGGGCATTCGCGTCTGCGTCCTGTACCTCTTGATCGGTGAAGTAACCCCGGTACTGCTGCCCGGAAGGGCTTTGGTTCAGGTATTGGCGCAGGTTCCCTTGCCTGGACTGCGACTTTGCCCATCGAGCCGCCTGGATGTGGGTTCGGCGATGGGACCTCGGTCACGATCACGGCAGCTCCTCCACCGTGATGTCCGGGAAGTTGGCCAATTGATTGTCGTTCGTCAGAAACACGTCACAGCCCAACTCGATCGCGGCGGCGAGGTGGAGGGCGTCGGCCAGCCCATAGCGCTTCGGCTGAGCGGGCAGGATTGCCGGGTATGTGTGGCCGCCCCGGATAGCACTGGCCCGGACGTGCATTGCGGCAGTCAAGCCCAGCGTCCGCAGGTTCGGCCCGTGGAAGAACCGGAAAAAGTCCGATAGCCGCTGGCCGCCGCCCAGGCCAAAGACCGGGACCAAACATTCCGTGCGGGTCAGCTCGCTGATCGCGAATTGATGCCCGGCCTGTTCGAGCGCGGCCAGGTGGTTTAACGCCCGCTGCTGGTCGGTGGGGTTACCCTCGACCGCGTAGATAACGATCATGGTGTCCAGGTAGTACAGCACTCACGGCCCCCCCGACGAAGCCCAGCGGCGCGCGGCGTCCAGTTCCCGGTCCCGCTCGGCGTCCTCGGCCAAGCGCGCGGCGTCTTCGGCGCGCAGGTCCGCCGCCGACCGCCCGGGGAAGCCGCGGGAACGCTGCTCGGCTGCGATCTCCCGGATCACGTCCGCGAGGCCGCGCCGCGGACCAACCGCCGCTGCGACACGGATCGTCACGCGCACGGGGCCGGGCGGCAGCCGCGGCTGGTGTGTCAGTCGCAGCTGACCGTTCGAGTCCAGCGTCGCCTCGATCGTCTCTTCGATGACATTCATGGCCAGTACTCCTTCAATCCATCATAGCCGGGATGAATGCAACCGTGATTCCTGTATTCTTTCCATCCGTATAAGGTGCTGCAAACACCGAAGGAAATCCACCTAATTCTGAATTAACCACAGGTCACTTCTGCCCCGCCGCCTTCGGCGGCACGAACCCCGGCGAAGCGTTGAAGTCCTTGAGCAACATGCCGTCGCCTGTCTTCCAGACGCGGACTTCGCCCCTGTAGCCGCCGGCGGCGACCAGGGCGCCGTCGGGGCTGATGGCCACGGCGTAGACGTGATCGGTCAGGCCGGTCAGGGTTTTCTGCGGGTTGCCGGCGGTGTCCCACAGGCGGACGCTGCTGTCGGCGCTGCAGGTGGCCAGGAGGGTCTCCTACTTCCGAGGCGTCAGCTGGATCAGCGGTTCGCGCCCCCGGACGATCCCAACAATCATGACTGGCCTCGCAAGCCATGCCCGCCGAAGCGATGGAGATAGCCCAAGGTGACATGCACCAACCAAATTTGCGGATCGGCAACGCGCTTGCGCAGCCGATCGGCTGCCTTCATCTCATTCTTGTCCAGCTCGTATTCGCCCGTCTCGATGTCGATGGCGATGAACTTGTCCTCGTCGGCCGCCGTCAGATGGGGGCGAACTTTGCTCTCGACGAGCGCGTCTCCACGGCGGGCGAACTCTTCTTTGCTGTAGCGGCGTTTGGTGGTAGCCATGAGCTTCCTCCGGTTTGATGGGGCAGGCCTCACTCTTCGTCATCCAATTGGCGTTTGAAAACCGCTACCACCTGTGACATGCTACCTGCGGCTTAATAAATTCCTAGCGCTTCTAATACGGAAACCAACTCCCAACGCTCACGGCCAGCGCGTTTAGCGCACCGTCGAAGGCCTCAGGTCGAACGCGCCACCAGAACCCCAGAATTTTCATCACAGGTCACTTCTGCCCCGCCGGCTTCGGCGGCACGTATCCCGGCGAGGCGTTGAAGTCCTTGAGCAGCGTGCCGTCGGCGGTTTTCCAGACGCGGACTTCGCCCCTGTAGCCGCCGGCGGCGACCAGGGCGCCGTCGGGGCTGATGGCCACGGCGTAGACGTGATCGGCCAGGCCGCCCAGATTTTTTTGCAGGTTGCCGCCCAGGTCCCACAGGCGGACGCTGCTGTCGGCGCTGCAGGTGGCCAGCATGGGTTTCTTCGGGTCGGGGTGCAGGGCGACGCGGTAGACGATGCGGCCGTGGCCGCCGCTCACCTTGATTTGCTTGCCGACGTTCTTGTTCTGGTCGGTGGCCTGCCAGGTGCGCAGGTTCTTGTCCTGGCCGACGGAGATGCCGGTCTTGCCGTCGGGGGAAATAACCACGCCCATGACGGCGTCCTGATGGTCGGGGAAGGTCAGGACCGATTCCTTGGCGGCCAGGTCCCAGACCTTGGCGGTCTTGTCGCGGCTGCACGTGGCCAGGTGTTTGCCGTCGGGCGAGAAGGCCACGCCGAGCACGCAGTCGGCGTGGTTCTCGATCGAGTCGGTGAGCTTGGCGGCGTCCAGGCCGGCGCTGACGTCCCAAACGCGGACGAGACGGTCCCAGCCGGCCGAGGCGATCTTCTTGCCGTCGGGACTGACGGCGACGGCCATGATGGAATCATCGGTATCGACCAGGTGCCTGACCAGGACGGACTTGTCGCTCGTGCCGTCGAGGAAGAAAAGGCCGTCCTTCATGATGGAGTTGCCGGCGAGGTTGTAGATGCGGACGTCGCCTTCCTGACCGGGGCGGCCGCCGGCGACGACCAGCTTGCCGTCGGGCAGCCAGGCCATGCTGTGGGCGCGTTCGGCGCGGGTCCACAGGCGTTTTTCCAATTTGCCCGTGGCGGCGTCCCAAATGGTCAACTCATGATTGCCGCCCACGATCAGCTTCTTGCTGTCGGGGGTGAAGCTCAGGGCGTTGATATTGACCGGGAACTTGTGGGCGGCGAGCGGCTGCGGCGGTTTCCAGCGGACGCGCAGCTCGCGCATCAGGTCGGCCTTGGCCTCGAGGCCGGCGTCCAGCTTGGCCCCTTCCTCGATCCACTTGGCGATGATTGCGATCTTTTCGGGGGCCAGGGCTTCGCCGGCGTCCACCGGCGGCATGCGGCCGGCCCCGGTCTTGGTCAACTGCTCGATGATGAGGCTTTTCTTCGGCTGGCCGGGCGTGACCGGATCCTCCTTGCTGCCGCCCTGGCGGAACTTCTCATACGTGGTCATCTCGAACTTGCCCTTCTTCTTTTTCGAATCATGGCACGCGAAGCAGTTATCCTTGAGGATGGGAGCAACGTCGTTGATGAAGCTGACTTTGCCGGGCTGGGCATAGGCGGCCGGCGCCGAGCCGAACAACATCAGCCAGGCCAAGGCCAGGCCGAGGAGGGAGCAGAGGATGCAGAAGCAGGTGTGGCGGGAACGTAGCATGGGAAAAGACTCCTAGCGGGGGGGGTGGGAACAATTGCCAATTACCAATTGCCAATTGCCAATTGCCAATTGGAAAACAATTTGAAATTGGCAATTGGTAATTGGCAATTAGCAATTTAGTGATTGAACAAGAACTCCTTGGTAATAAACAAAACCACTTTTTTTCCAATTAAAGTAAATCCAGCACGTGCTGGCCGCCGTGCTGGGGATTGTCAATGAGCTTTTGATTGATCGGGTCCACGACAAAATCGAGCAACTCCAAGGGATAATAGCCGACGAGGACAGGACAAGCGTCGGGAATTTCGGCGACATCCACGGTGCACAGCCGGCCCTGGATGGTCAAGCGCACCGCGCCGTAGATTTCGCACGGGCTCAGTCCGGCACTGGTCAGGGCCTGCCGGGTCTCCACATGGCGCAGGCCGAGTTGCGCTATCAAACGTTTGGGTAAGGATAAAAACTTGGCGCCGGTGTCTACCAGGGCATTATCCACCTCCACGGAGCGCACTTTCTCGGGAGGAAGGATCCCCGTTTCGGCATTCCAGAGGTCGTTTATGTTATCTATTTTGGACTTGACCAAGGTCTGACCCATTGGTGCATTCTCCTTCCTCTAAAAAAAATCCACACTCATTGGTAATGGTACTCACTGCGCGGCACCGGTTTCTCTACCTTGCGGATAGCGATTTTATGCCATTTTTGGGGTGTACGCCCCTCCCAGATCTCTACCCGAATCGTCTCACCTTTCTTGAGCGGGAACCCCGCATCAAAGCGGACCGGGGCCGCTAGGTGCATGTGGTTATCCTTGTCAAAGAAGCCCGCCTTGAGGAAGAACAGGGAAGTGTCCACGTCCTTCGTGGCTTGTAGCTTCAACGCAATGGTCCCTCCGCGACTTGGATCGAAGGTCTTATCGGCGGAAACTAGCAGAAAGTGCTCGCCTAGAATGCCGAGTTCGATGGCCTTGGTTAGCGCCTCGTCAGCCCGCGACCGGCCGGCCCAGGAAACCAAGGCCGTCAGCGCGATTCCGGATGCAATCGTACGCCACATAATTCCCTCCTAACGCATGTAGCCGCACCCTTCAGGGTGCGGGGTTTCCCAGGCTAAAGCCTGCGACTACCAGTTTTCGGATAATTTCTAAATGATTAGTGATTGAACAAAAACTCCTTGGTATTAAACAAAACCCACATGGCATCCTGGGCCGCTTGCATTTTACTGGCGGCGGCGGCGAAATGCCGCTGCATTGTGGCCATCTCCGTCGCGTTCGGCAGGCGGCACAAGACCATCAGGTACGACTCTTCAATCATCTGGGCGTCGGTGATTTTCGGAATATTGACCAGCTTGGCCAGGCTGCTGCCCGGGTCGGCCAGGCGGCGGGCCAGGCTCTGACCATTGATCAGGTGCAGGGCCACGGTCATGCTGACGTCTTCCGAGCGTTCGCAAGCGCAGGACGATTCGCCACGCGGCCGGCCGAAGATGTCCAAAAGCTCCGCCGTCAACTGGCGATCCGGCAGCTGCCCGGCGCGCACGCCGCCCGCCGGCAACGCCACCGTGCCTTCGCCGAAACGCGAGCGGAAGTTCTCGCGGATGCCCGTCGCCTGGCTGAGTGTGTCGAGCACCTGTTCGGCGGACAGGCGGCGCGGCAAGGCGTGGGAAAAGTTCACCAGGTCCGCGGCGTTCGTCTTGTTGGTCCGGGCCGAACGCTGGTACGTCCGCGAGTTCAAAATCGTCCGCAGGATGTGGCGGACGTCGAAATGGTGATCGACGAAATCTTTCGTTAAAGCATCGAGCAAGGGGCCGTTGGACGGCGGATTGCTCGAGCGAATATCGTCCACCGGATCGATGATGCCGCGGCCGAACAGATGGCTCCAGAAGCGATTGACCGCCGCCCGCGCCAGGAAGGCGTTGTCCTGTTTCGTCATCCAGTCGGCGACCAGGGCGCGGGCATTCTGATTCGCTTCGACCTTGACGGCGGCGGCGTCGAGGAACTTGGGCGTCAGGCTGGCCCCCGTGGTCGAGTGCGTGGCCTGGGCGGCGACCTCGGTGCGGTAAATGACCAGGTCGTCGCGCCGGCCCGATGGCTTGCGGCCCACCTGGCTGAAAAACGCCGACCAGCCGTAGTAATCGGTCTGCACCCACTTCTCGAACGGGTGGTCGTGGCACTTGGCGCACAACAGGCGCACGCCGAAGAAGACCTGAGCGACGGCCTCGGAAGCATCATTGGGGTTGTTGAAGACACGGTAGAAATTGGCCGGCGGGTTTTCGGCACAACTCCCCTCGGCAGCCACGATCTCGCGGACAAAGCGATCATACGGTTTGTTGGCGGCGATGCTGTCGCGCAGCCAGCGGTACATGCCCCAGGTCTGGTCGCGCATCTGCTCGAAGCGCAGCTTGAACAGATCGCCCCACTTGAGGGCCCAGAACTCGGCGTGCTCGGGCCGGTCGAGCAAGGCGTCGATGACCCTGGCCCGCTTGTCCGGCCGCTTGTCGGCCAGGAAGGCGCGTATTTCCGCCGGCGCCGGCGGCAGGCCGATCACGTCGTAATACACCCGGCGGAGAAATTGCTCGTCGGTACACAGATCCGACGGCAGAATCTGCATCTTCTTGAGCTTGTCATGGACTAGCCGGTCGATGTAATTGTTTTCCGGCGGCTTGGTCCAAGCGAAATTCGGATCGTGCTGCAGAACGACGAGGTTCGACAGGGCCATGAGGTGGCCGTAGCGAACCATGACGGCGGCCTCGCCCTTGGCGGCCAGCTTGACCAGGCCGTCGTCATTGACCTCGGCAGCCATCTCGTTGCTGGAGCTGTAGCGGGCGTCGCCGGTGACGTCGCGTGTGCTGCCGTCGCTGAAGCGGGCCGTGACGAGGAGCGGTTGGTCCAGGCCGGGCGTCGAGAAACTGCGGAAAGAGGGCGTCACTTCCAGGCCGGCCAGCTTCGGGGCCGTGGCAAGATCGGACGGGGCGCCTTCGGCGATCCAGCGCTGGAGCGTTTTCGCGTAGGGGCTAGTCCGGTCGAAGCGTTTGCCCCCTTCATGAGCGACTTGGCCGGTGGGTTTGAGAACGAGCAGGCTGCGGGAAGGGTCCTGGAAGTTGAGGCGTCGCCCGTCCGCGCCGCGCGTCAGGGTCTGGTAATCGGTCGCCGGATCATAGCCGCGCAGCGAAATCTTGAAGCCTTTCTTGCCCGCGGCGGCGCCGTGACAAGCCCCGCTGTTGCAGCCGGCGCGGGCCAGGATCGGCATGACGTCGTTGGCGAAGCTGACCGGCCGCTTGGTGTTGGCCTTCACCTGCACCGCCACTTCCCGGCTGCTGCCGGCTGCAACCCGGATCACGGTTTGCCCGACCGCCTTGGGCGTGACGATGCCGTGGGCGTTGACCTGGGCGATGTCCGGATTGGCGGAAACAAACTGGGCTTGCTTGCCCAGATCGCGCAGGCTCCCATCGGCCAGCTTGCCCGTGACAAGCAGCCGCTGCTGGTCTTCGCCGTGGGTGAGCGTGACCTGGACAGGCTCGATCGTTAGCCCAATGGCTTTTACGGTTTCAATCCTGGAGGGGGGCGGTTGCCCGACCACCGGCAGCGCCCCGACGAGGAGACTGCCCACAGCCAGCCAGCGAAACGATAGCGGCATGTTTCGGACTCCTCGGGTGATTTTCACGGAACACATATGGATGGCAGGTAACAGCAGCATCCGGGCGGGCGGGTAGGTCTGTTCCATTATAGAAAAGGGGCCGGGGCAAATGCGAGCCAAAAAAGTGGAAAAAATATCCTTCGGTTTTTCGACGTCCCGCCTCGGAGGAATTGCCCCGGAGGACCACAGCTTCGGCTACCGTTTTCGAAACCTTACGGCAGGACCTGGGCCTGGGCGGTGAACTCGATGTCGCCGCCGGTTTTCAGGTCGGTGTGGATGCGGATGGTGCGGTGCAGCTCGCCGGCATGATTGGGACGCAGGGTCACGGTCAGGACGTGGACTTTCTGGCTTTCGGGGGAGCTGTCGCGGACGCTGATTTCGCCGT
>CAZFGM010000265.1:0-9149 GCA_964518515.1 uncultured Alcaligenaceae bacterium
GTCTGCGGAATATTCTGCGGAAGCGGGCGAACCTGCGCGGACGGGGTCGGGGCGCCGCACAAGGGACGGGCACGGTGCACGTCCCCTATTCCGGCGGGCTTACGGATAGGTAGGGGGTATTTGCGTAGATAATGGAACCGACTGGGCAAGTCAAGAAAATTCAAACCGCAAATTCGGGGTTATGCCGATGATGGCGATGGCCAAGCAGGGAGCGAGCGAGGTCGTATGTTTGCAAGATCAGATTTGCCGGGGCACCGGACGGAACTGAACAACGCCAGCGTTGGTGTATCAAGGATTTGGAGGTTCCCGCGCGCGATGACCGAAGGCGCTGGGTTAACCAGAAAGCCGACGCTCGATGTCCGATTCCACGGGCTGACATGTGAAGGCGGGGGTCTGGGCCACCACCGCCGCCAGTTGGCCAACAAGGCCGCTCAGGATCGATGCAAACTATCGGCCATCAGGCCCGATTACCAGCCTGCCGCCAAGCCGCTCGCCGTCATGGAAACCCAGGCTGGCTATCAGAACAACTCGAGGGCTTGCATCGGCAACACCCCCAGGCCCATTTCCACGTCCGCATCGACGCGGCCGGGCAATACGCCGCCAATCTCGAACGCTGTCTGCGCGGCTTGGCTTTGCCCATGACGCTGTCCATCTGGGTCTCCGATGCCGAGGGAGGGGACCGTTGGGTTCAAGGAACGCGTTCCTGGATGATGACCACCCAGCCGGTGTCGCGATGGTTTTCGGGGCGTCCCGGCACGAAGACCGGCTCGAGGGCGGCGAACCAGCCGCCGGCGTAGGGACCGCCCACCGGGTCCTGGTAAGCGGGTTCCCAGCTTTCCGCCAGCGGAGGAAAACCATTCAGCAGTTGTTTGTCCGCATCGAGTTGTTCGCGGGCGCCGGTCTGGGCCATCGCTTGGGCCCGCAAAGAATTCAAGCGCGGCATCCAGGACGGGTCGAGGCGAAACACCGGCAACTTGCCCTGACCCGGAGGCGGTTGCAAGCGCCATTCGACCAACCGGGGATGGTGCAGGATCAAGCCGCGCTGCCCTTTGCCTTCGAGCCAGTCTTCGCGGGTGTCCACCAGCACGGCCACCTGGTCCGGGCCGACGTGCAAGGCGCCGAAATGGCCTAATTCCACGGTCATGCCCAGCACACCCAGGACGTGTCGCTTGGGACTCTTGCCTTTGTCGCTCCAGATGGGAACGGAAAACGCCACCATGCGGGTGGCGGTGGCCTTGCTTTCAAAGACGCGGGAATGATGGGCCTGCTCGAGGGGAGGTACTTTGGTGCCCGGCGCGAAATTCTGGTCCTGGCCATGGAAATAACTGCGAAAGGCCCAGTTCTGGCCGAGCGTGCGCTTATCCAATGGACTGCGGGCCAGCATGGTGCCCTGGTGATCGAGAATCACCCAGCTGGTGGCCTTGGCCGTGAGGGAATGCTCGTCGTGGCGGGCTTCCAGCCAGGTTTGCAACTTCGCGCGAGCGGAATGGGCGAGGGGTTTTTTCACTTTTTGCAACTGGGCCAGGAAATGACGCACTTCCTGATCCTCGGCCTCGGCTTCCAGGATGTGCCAGCGCAGCTGGATTTCGCCGGCCACGGTGCGGGCGGCGAACTTGGCGGCCATGCGCAGGCCCTGTTGCTGGGCCTTTTCCGCGGCCAAGCGCGCCTGCCGCTCCTTGTCGGCCATTTGCGCCTGCTGCCAGGCCGCCCAGCTGGCGGTCACCACGCCGGCGCTCAGGGCCGCGGCCAGGGCCACCGCCCAGGTCTTGTGCCGGCGGGTCCACCGCCCGAGCCGCTGCGTCCACCGTTCGGCATACACTGACACCGGCTCATCCGCCAGGTACCGTTGCACGTCTTCCGCCAGGGCGGTGGCACTGGGGTAGCGGTCGGAGGGTTCCTTGGCCATGGCCTTGGCGCAGACGGCCTCGAGCGGCTTCGGCACGGAGGATTGCACTTCTCCGGCGCGCGGGCTGGGTTCCGTCACGATGCGCTGCACGATTTCGCCGGTGTCTTTGCCCCGGTGCGGCGACTGCCCGGTCAAGATTTCGAACAGGATGGCGCCCAAGCCATAGATGTCGGTGCGGGCATCGATTTCTTCCAGAGTGCCTCGGGCTTGTTCCGGAGCCATGTAGGCAGGGGTTCCCAGCAAGCTGCCGGCCGAAGTCGCATCGGGCCGGGCGCCTTTCGTGAGCCACAAACTGGAGCTTTCCCCAAGCGTGCCCTGTGCGATGACCTTGGCCAGGCCCCAATCCAGAACGATCACTTCGCCGAAATCGCCCAGGACGACGTTGGCCGGCTTGAGATCCCGGTGGATGACGCCGCGGGCATGGGCATAGGCCAGGGCCTGGCAGATGTTGACAAACACGGTGAGCAGGCGCGGCAATTCCAGAGTGTCGGCTTTTCCCGCCCGCCGCCGGCCATGATACGCCGCCACCGCCTCCCGTAGCGTCCGCCCTTGAATCAAGCGCATCGCGTAAAAGGGCTGGCCATCGTCGGGTCCATAGCTCATTTCATAGACCGGAACGATATTGGGATGTTCGAGTTGGCCGGTCACCTGCGCTTCGCGGACGAAGCGGCGGCGGGCATCCGGATCGGCGGCCTGCAGCGGTCGCAACTCCTTCAGGGCCACCTCGCGGCCGAGATCTTCGTCGCGGGCCACCCAGACGCTTCCCAGGCCTCCCTGGCCATGGAGGCGCAGCCGCGTGTACCGTTGCGGCGCCGGCGGGGCTTCCGGATCGGCTGCCAGGGAACGCCCTGCCGGGATCAGCGTCTTGCTATTGCCCACCTCGGAGCGTTCGGTCTGCGGGTCCATGCGCCGCGCCAGGTTGGTGAATTCCACGTCCGGAAACCGCACGCGATATTCCACGAAGGAGGGATCGTCTCCATACCGTTGTCGCACCAGATATTCTTGTTGCAACAAGCGCTCGATCACCGCCGGTTGCTTGAGACAGGCGAACCGCGACAGATACGCTTCCACCACCGGCGGATGCACGCGCGTGGCCTGGCCCTGATCTTCCGGCTGTTTCCAGAATTTCCAGGCGAATTCCATTTCGATGTGAATCAGCTCTTCCAGCGTGGCCAGGTACAGCGGATGGTCCGCGGGGGGCAGGAAACCTTCGATCGGCTCGGGTTTGCCCGAGCGCCAGGCCGATTCGAACTTCTGGCGGGCTTTTTCATCCACGGACAACATCGAGGTCGCATCTAGACCCATGGTCGGCAACCCTCACCAATACCAACCGCGCCGGGAATTGTCAGTGGCCAGTGGCCAGAGAAGAATAACTGGCCCCATGTCACTCTGAGGCCAGATTAACTCATTCCCACCGGGAAGGCAAACTTTCCCGGGCTTTAACACGGTGGCGTTGTGGATGTCTTTAAATCGCTCCCGCGGCCGCCGGCGAGGCCAACATCTCGCGCAAGTTGTCCGTGCCGAATCTCCTCGCTCGCTCCGGCGCTACCGTTATGCCGGGGAGTTTTTTGACAACCCTAGTTCCGTCAAGACGAAACCTGGCGGCTATGCCCGTCCCGCTTGGAAAGGCTGCGCTCGTCATTCACCGGCAAGCCGCTGTCCTTGAACATGCTTAGGAGGATGCCGATGATGCGTTCGACCTCCTTGATGTAATATTCGGTCACATCGACGAAGGCGATCGTTTCCCGGAGTCGCAGGAACTTCCAGACATTGCCCGTGGTGACGACTCCGTAGATGGTCGAAATCGAATTCTGGCGCTGCTGATTAAAGATGCGCGCGGCGACCATTTCCGCCAGGCATTGGCCGATTCCTAGGCCCATGTCTTCTTTCTTCGCCTCAACGACCGCGATTACCGGTGCTTCGATGTCGAATTGCTCCGGCGATAGGCTCAAAAGAAAATCGCAAGTCCCGCGCAGCCCTTGCGCGGGGTCCACGCTCCACTCGACACCGGAAAAGAGACTGATGGCGTTGGCAAGTTGCCGGCGAATTGCCACCAGAACCGGGGCGATGATCAGTTCCGAGCGCGCTTTTTCCGTACCGATGGCAAGGGCTAACGGAATATTCTCCCGCAAGGTTTCTGCGAGCAGCGCGCTGGCGGCGACCGGGGCGACGCCGGCGAAGAAATCTCCAGACTCATCGAGCTGAAGACCGAAGCGCCTCTTGACTTCGCCAATGGAAAAGTCGCTGAAGGCCACGGCAATCTCCTTCTCATTGCTGGCAATCTCGACGGCAACTTTTTCTTCGATTTCCTGGATCACCTCAAGGTCGAGGTCGCACTCCGCCGTCTCGAGCATTTTACATGCCTGCTGTTCAAACCCCGCATCGGTACCGTGCCGCGCCTGGTATTGTTTCGTCAGTCGCAGAAACCAGTAATAACGGTTGTAGAACAAATCCTCCGCCGTGAATTCGACCGTCTTTCCACCCAGCAACTCCGGCCAGTGCGTGAAGAGCAAATAGTACAAGAAGGCGTAGCGGTCCTGCGGATCGTGCAGCAGGTCCTTGCGGTACGTGGTGGGCAACGAGTCCAGTCGGCACAAGATGGCGCCCTCATGCCTTTGAAGGATCGGATAGGGAATCAACTTGAAATCGCTGGCAATCATGAGCGGTCCTGAATTCGCCGTTTTCAACTCTCAACGCATCTTACCATGGGACCTCTACTTTTTCTCCTGGGTACCTTCCACTTCGACCAAACGTGTCAGCTTTGACAAACGCCCGTCCCTGCCAAAGAGAAGGATGCGTGGTTGGCGGAGCTTCTTCAAGGCGATGGCCGCCCAGTCGGGTCGCAGGAAGGGGATCATGCCGTCGTCGAGGATCAGCATGTCGGCGTCATCGCAGCCGACGGGGAAAGCGTCCGGATGTCCTTCGAAGCTGACCACGGTGTTGCCCAGGTAGGCGGCGCCGACCAGGTAGCTCAGGTTCGGCACGAGGGCCAGCATTTTGTGGAACGATCGCGCCAGGCGTTGGACGCCCATGGTGCAGTTGATCGCCGTGATGGCCAGGCCGGTGACTGATTCATTCTCCGGGGCGAGGGCTGAGCGGACATCGCGGATCAAGGACTGGTCCGCCTCGCCCTGTGGGGGAACGGGTACATTGACGAGCGATCCATTCGGGGCGATGATCACCACCCAGCGCAGGCCGTGGCTACCGGCGCTTAACCGCCGCCCGTCCGCGAAGCAACGGCGAATGTCCCGGTTCGGACTGATCGTCGGCATGCACGGAGAAATGAAGGAAGGCATGAGAATCCTCGCGGTGGGTGTTCGGCAAAGGCAAATAAGGGAATCGCAATAGGCTTATTCTCCGCCGATGACCGAATCCGTATCAGGGATACCCTCGACGATGCACTCGGTCGGGTCCTCCCCGGCGGCCCGGACTAAACTGTCCAGCCCCTCCAGGTTTTCCGACGAGGCGACAACCCGTTTGCCATCAGGACTCCAGGCCACATACGCGCCCCGATATTTGACCAGTTCATCCATCGGGAATTGCTGCCGGTTCTTCACATATTCCTGCATGTTCATCATGACCTCCTTTACCGCTTTCTCGCCACAACCATCATAGCGGATCACGGACTATCCGCGACTGTTTCCGAAACTCGCAGGTGCGGGTGCGCGGCCGGCGGCGTTCCAGGGGGTACGCGGTCGGTTCCAGCTCGAAGGCGAAGCCCAACGGCAGCGGGGCTCGGGGGATCGCTTCTTTCCAGCCCTTGTTGCCGGCAAACCAGATAATGATGACCAGACTCTAATACGTTGCCAAGGCAAGAGCTTCTTCCGCGCGCGCAACGCTTGTTTGTTCGCGAACTTGCTCGTCGGTTTGGATTACCAGTCGGGCGTGGAGCACTTCAAGGACATTCTGCAGGGCTCGAATGGACAGATCAGCGCGGCCGCCGAATACCCGGCTGAGCTGTCCGGCATCAACACCAGTTCGCTTGCAGAATTCCTGCCTGGAACCGAATTGGCTGTCGATCAAATCAGCGAGGTAATCGCGATAGTCCGGCGGCGATACGAGTCGCTGGTCAATGCCCAGACGGGCTTCCAGGTCCTGACAAATGCGGTAGACCGGGGAACCGGCGCCCAGGCCGGCCTTGGTGAATTCCGCATTCCACCATGCGGCAAAGCGCGTCCAATCCGGGCCGGGCTTGTACTTCTGTCGCACCACCGCCAGAAAGCTCTTTTCCGGCTTGCCTAGTTTCGACAAGAGAATGCGCCGGCCGGTAATGGTCTGATAGACGCGGGTAGCTTGTCTCGGCATATCACTGGTCCTCTCGCGTGGCCCTAGCGGACGATTCTAGAGATATCCGTCATCCTCTGTGGGAGTCACAAACTCGACATTACCAGCAACGGATAGATAGATCGCCTGCTGGTCGAAAGTATGTGCTGTCATCCGGAGCAGAAGGCGCAGGTCGTTCACCTTGGCTTCCGGAATGGCCAAGATGTAACGACGACTCAAGTCCTCGACGGGCGGAGCCGCCGGGCTTTCTTCGTACTCGCCGGGAATAAGCACATCGCCTCGATAGAATATCTCCGGCCCAGTGTGTCCCGTGGGAAATACCCGGCGAATCTCGGTTACCAGAAGATTCCAGGAAATAGGTTGGTGAGGTTTCTTGTCTGAATTCCGCACAATTGGAATGAAAAATTCGCATTGGACCCGACGTCCCTCCACGACCGCCCCCATGAAAGAACCTGGTCCGGCAACTTGACTTAATACCACGAGTTGACGGAAAGTCAAGATCAACCCTTTAGGGTTTCAGATCTTTAGGAAACGCAAGCCCAACAATCCTTCCTCCGCGCTATTTCCGCTGCCGTTTCTGCCAGTCTTCCAGCCACTTGTCGGGGTCCCAGTAGTGTTCCTCCTTAACCCGGAAAATGTAGGCGTGCATGAACGAGCGCGGCCGGCGGCGTTCCGGGGAAAGGTCATATGCGGTCGGGTCCAGTTCGAAGGCGAAGCCCAGCGGCAGCGGGGCCTCGGGAGTCGCTTCTTTCCAGCCCTTGTTGCCGGCAAACCAGCGGCCGGTGTAATCGCCGAGGGCAGCCAGGTCCCAGCGGGTGATCCCCTTCTGGGCCCGGTCGTACACCAGCACCCCTTCCAGCCGCGCGTCGTAGCGGTTTTCCACGTTTTTGATGAACTTGCGGTCGGGCCAGGTGTGGAGCACGCCCGGGCCCGACAGCAGCACCCAGCCGTGCAACCGCACCCGGACGATTTGCGGGGTAACCTCAAAGGTGGTCACCTGGAGCTCGCCCGCGCGGACGGAATCGGGCTTCCATGATTCTTCCACCACCCACAGAGTCTGGGGCACCAGGCCATAGAGCCAGATCCGTTTGGCCAGTTTCGTGGGAACCTTGTGCGTTTGTCCTTTCTGGGGGTTCTGGGGAATGAGCGACTTCCACTCTTCCTCTTTCAACCACAGGGAGCTGCGCTGGCCGTGCGGCGCGTGCGTCCGCAAGCCGCCGAAATCGTTCCCTTCGGGAAGGCGATAGCGCACACCGCGTTCGGCGCTGGTCTCCTCGCGTTTGGCGCTGGTCTCCGACCCCGCCGCTTTGCGTCCCAGCGGCCGATCGTAGATCGTCAGCACCAGTCCGCCCGGCGGCGGCAAGGGCTGCGGCTTGACCTCGCCGTCCACGGCTTGGGGCCGCCGCTCGGCCTCGGGAAGTTTGGCATACGCATCCAGGACTTCCTGTAGACCTTGGGCCAGTCCGTCTCGCCCCTTGATGGTGCCGGACAGCAGCCGGCCCGACGCGGTCATCAGCACCAGCTGGGTGCCGCGCAGCCAGCCGCTGCCTTCGTCGGGGCGGGGTTTGGCGACATAGAATCGTTTCCACGCATCCTGATACACCTTATCTTTGGTGTTGATGTACCAGCCCGGCGCGAAGCAGACGAACTTTTCGTTCAGGAGTTTGATGGCCGCGTCGGTGTAATTGGCGGAACCACCTGCCAGGTGGTAGGAGGCGGCACTTCAGCAGACGCCGAGGGGTTCGTTGTAACCCGCGCCGCCGGTATAGCAGATGACGATCGGCTTGTCCTGGGCGGCCGCCAACTTGCGCGCCGCCACGACGTCGGTCAGCCACTGAACCTTGAGATGCCGCCATTCATGCTCCTGCGGCCGGATTAGGGAATGGAGTTTCGCAAAGCTCGCCGGGTTCATATCGAGCTTGCTGGCCTGGGCGGCCTGGGCTTCCTTACCTTCTGGCCCCCCCGGATTCTGCGCCAGCAGGGCCGAGAAACCAACCGTGGCTCCGATGGCCGCGGCAATCATTCGTTTGAACATGGCAGTCCCCCCTTGAGATAAGGATTAAGGCGGATTAAGGCGGAAGGATAAAGAAGGAAATCCTTATCCTTTCTTATCCCGGTCCAGCCCATGCTAAAGAAAACCACGATGAGGTATCATGCGGCCGCGCCCCTTCAATAAAGCTCAAACACGTGTTCCCCGCCATGTGCAGGATTGCCGATCAAGCGCCGGTTTCGAGGGTCAACGACAAAATCCAGGTATTCGAGCGGAATCTGGCCGATAAGGACCGGAACAGTGTCCGGCACTTCCACGACATCCAAGGGGCATTCCCGCCCCTGGATAGTTAACCGGACGGTTCCATAGACATCCGCTTCTCCCTCACCGGTGCTGCTCGTGACCCGTTTCCTGTATTTCTTACTCAATCCCAGGCTGTGAATTAGTTTGCTTGGCAAAGACAAAAGAGTTGCCCCGGTATCGACCAGGGCATCGGTGACGGTTATCCGGCGGACCTTTTCCGGGGGGAGCATACCCCGATCAGCGTCGAAAAGGTCCTGGAGGTTTTCCACTGTCGCATCGGTCACAGTACGGCCCATTGTTTTGCTCTCCTTGGTTAGATCAGCAAACAATGTTTAATTTTACCTTGGGATTGTAAGTCGGCATCGCGGACGGCTCCCCGGCAAAGGCAAGCGGGAACACCCCGGCATGAATGTTACCTTACCTGTGGATTAAGACAGCGTCAACCGCGGGCGAGTTCGGCTGGAAGGGGAAGTGCCACACAGAGGCTTGACGGTTTGGAATCTTACCCGCCAAGGTCGATCCACCCGGAAAATGTGTGACATCCTCGGTCGAAGATGGTATCAAATCACCTACATTCGGCCGGAGAAATTCCTAACGCGGCCAAGTAGCAGGCCTACGACAAACTGCCCAGAGGTCCATTGCCATGGAGTACGTGGGGATCGTGGT
>CAZFGM010000266.1:0-9140 GCA_964518515.1 uncultured Alcaligenaceae bacterium
GGACGGACAAGAATGTCCGTCCTACGGGTAGATTATCAACTGCCGCTCGCCTTACCCTCCGCGCAGGCTTGCAGCTTGTGAATCCTGCCGTACCAATGATTGAATTATATTACCGATAGAAGGCCAGCGTAGTATGATTACTCAAACTGGGGCCATGATCAAAAGACTCCCCCTTCGCTCGCTCGGACTATGGGGTCTGTTCGGCTTTCTCTGGCCCTTTCCGGCGCATCAAGTAACTGGCCCCCAGCATGAACAGTCCGGCAAAGGTCGCCAAAATCACCAGGGCGATGTCCCAGAACAGAATGAATTGCAGATATTTGCCGATCCAGTGCCAGCCGAGCATGGTGATCAAGACGCCCGCCGCCAGCGAGGGGCCGAACGGCAATTCATTATCCTTGTGAATAAACAACTGCACCAGGCCGAACACCAGGGCCGGGCCGATGCTGACGAAGAAGCCGACCACCACGGGCTGCCAGCCGAGAAAGCAGCCTGCCATCATCATCAGATCGGCGTCGCCCAGGCCCATGGCCTCACGTCCAATGCCTCGGGAGAACAAAAAACCAATAGCCCGCAGCATGAAGGTGCCCACGAGCAGGCCGGCCAGACCGGTGGCCAGGCCCAGCTGCCAGCTGGCCGCCGGCAGCCACCCCGGCAGCGGCCCCCACACCGGCCAGGGAAAGACCCCCTGGCCGATCAGGCCCACTTGCCAGGGATTCATGCCCGGTAGCACCGGGTTCGGGGGCAGATTCGAATTCGGCAACGCTTGCGCCGGGTTTTGCGGCCAGGGCCAGGGCATGAGGACCGCGCCGGCCAGGCCGATAAGCGCTCCGGTAAAAGTCAAGGAGAAAGGGATTTCACGCCCTTCCAGGTCAGTTACCGAAGCCACCATGAAGAAGGAAAACAAAATGGCGTGAAAACCATAGCCGGCCCACCACTGCCAGGGAAAAAAGCCGAACTGGGCCAGTCCATTCAGATTCGGCCAGCGGTGCACGTTGACCATCATTTCCAGGTAAAACAGGGCGACGAAGCCCAGGGCGGTGACCAGCTCGACCCAAAAATAGCGCATCGAGAAAGGCGCGGCGCACATCCGGCAGCGGCCGCGCAGCCACCAATAACTAATGAGCGGCAGATTATCGTACCAGCGAATGGGTTGAAAGCATTGCCCGCAGCGCGACCCCGGCCACAGCAAGCTCTTTTCCAGGGGCAACCGGGCGATGGCCACGTTGCAGAAACTGCCGACGACGGCTCCCAAAACGAACACCAACAGCAACCAGAAATAGATAATCATTGGCGTCCGTTGTTGCACTTGGAAATCGAGAAGGTCGAATCTCCGCTTGTCGTTTCGCGCCCGTCGGCCTCTTCCCAAGAAGGAACGTAGGTCAGCCTTTCCAGGCTGACGCAACTTGCCTAAATTCAAGGAACGGTCAGGCTGGAAAGCCTGACCTACCTAGAATCCGGCGACCGTTGATTTGATTCTATCGACCACTGTTGGCGAATGGCAGCGACAACTTCCTCCGGAGTCCGGCCGGCCGTATCGATGACGAAATCGGCACAGGCGGCGTAATAGGGTTCGCGGATTTTCAAGAGGTCCACGATTTCCGCAAGACCGCCGCTAGTCAAGGCGGGCCGGCGTTCCGCGGTGGTGGCATCGGCCTTTAGACGGTTGTATAGGGTTTGCGCGTCGCCTGTAAGCCACACCACCCAGCCGGCGGCTTTCAGCTTCGCCCGGTTGTCCGGGTGCAGCACCACACCCCCGCCGGTGGCGATAACGTGCTGCGACAACCGGCACAGATCGGCCAACACGGCGGCTTCCTTGGTCCGAAACCCCGCTTCGCCTTCCTCGTCGAAAATCGTCCGAAGGCTGCGGCCGTAACGAGATTCGAGCACCGCGTCGGCATCGACCCACTTCCAGCCCAATTTTTCCGCGAGAAGACGGGCCACCGTGGTTTTGCCGGTGCCCCGGTAGCCAATGAGGAAAATGCGTACGGCGAAAGGAGAGGGAGAATCAGGATTCATCACATTTTCCGTCCTACCGCTTTCCCGCTTGTCGCAGCAGGGCATCCGCCCAGGCCGCGTCGTCCGGCTCAAGCGGTGGATCGGGGTTTTTGGTGTAGTCGATGTCCTCGTAATCCCCCTGGCGATAACATTGCTCGATCAGAGGTTGAAGAGCGAAGGGAACGTCGGCATCGGTCGGCCGCAAAGGAATTCGAATAGTGGGTAACGGCTCGCGGAGAGGAACGCGGTAGATCTCCGCTTTTTCCGGTTCCCAGCCGCGGCACACACAAATGCGGTACGGCGTGCGAAATGAAAGGGGGAACAGTTCTTCCGAAACGGCAAGGACTCGGTGACCATTGCGCTGCAAGTCAATTTCTACCAAGCTTACTTTCCCTTCGCGCATTTGTTTTTGTTCGCTGAGGTACTTTCGCTGGCCCTCACCCGGCACTTTGTTGGCCAGGCTGAGGAATTCAATGACCGTGATGACTTTGTTTCCGGAAGCCACATCAATAACTTCGATGTACGTCTCGGTAACCGGTTCGGATTCCAGGTGCAAAACCAGGGGTTCCGCCGTGGCTACGCCTCCCGCAACGCCGTTGGCCGATCGCGGCAGTCGTTTTTCCACGACGCGGATATACATGCTGCGGCCGACGCCTTCCTCCGTTTCCACGAAAACCCTTTCTTCCACCCGGCACCGCAAATCGCGGGGCAAGCATTCGCGCAATTGATCCCGCCCATAAATAATCAAGCTGGCATGCACGTCGCGCCAATGTTGTTCCAGATAGGGATCCATGCCCGGAAACGGACTTTTCATAGCATTCCTCCGTTGGTGTCCTTTTCCGATTGTAACACGGCGTCCAAATCAATCCTACCCGCAAGATCCAAAGACTCCCATTCGGGCTTTTGATCTACAACTGCGTTTCCGCAATCTCCAAAGCTCGCAAGAGTCCCATCGCCTTGTTCATGGTTTCCTCGCGTTCCTTTTCCGGAATGCTGTCGGCGACGATGCCGGCGCCGGCCTGCAAATCGGCGGTCTGGCCCTTGAGGACGAGGGTGCGCAGGGTGATGCAGGTGTCCATGTTGCCGCAAAAGTCGATGTAGCCGACGGCGCCGCCGTAGGGCCCGCGGCGGTGCGGCTCCAATTCGTCGATGATCTCCATGGCCCGCACCTTGGGCGCGCCGCTGAGCGTGCCGGCGGGCAAACACGCGCGCAGGGCGTCGAACGCGGTCTTGCCCGCCTCGAGCCGCCCCGTCACGTTGCTGCAAATATGCATGACGTGGCTGTAGCGCTCGACGACCATGACGTCCGAAAGCTGCACGGTGCCGTAACGGGCGACCCGGCCAACGTCATTGCGGCCCAGGTCCACCAGCATGATGTGCTCGGCCCGCTCCTTGGGATCGGCCAGCAGTTCCGCCGCCAGGCGGTCGTCTTCTTCCTCGGTCTTGCCGCGCGGCCGAGTTCCGGCAAGGGGGCGGATGGTGATCTTGTCCCCCTCGACGCGACACATGATCTCCGGCGACGCCCCGACTAAACACAACGGTCCGGTCTTTAGATAAAACATGAACGGGCTGGGGTTGACCACGCGCAGCGTGCGATAGATATCGAAAGGCCGGGCCGTGGTTTCCGTGGTCAGGCGCTGGCTGAGGACGACCTGGAAGATGTCACCGGCCCGGATGTATTCCTTGCATTTCTCCACCGCCCGCTCATATTCGCCCGGCCCGAAGTTCGATTGATAGGGCCGGCGAACCTCGCCCACCGGGGCGATGTCGGTCAGTTGCAAGTCGGCCACGCCCTGCTGCAAACGCTCGACCAGCCGATCCACGCGGCCGCACGCCGCCTGATAACTCCGCACTAATTCCTCTGTCGAAGCCTCTCGACTCCTGATTGCTGATTGCTGATTGCTGACTGCTGACAGCTGATTGCTGACTGCTGCCTGCTGCCTGCTGCCTCCTGGAACGTGGGCGTGCGCCACCGCGGCGATGGTTTTGTTGATGTGATCGAAGATCACCATGCGGTCGTACAGGGCGAAGCACAGGTCGGGCAACTGGCGATCGTCCGGGGGCGGGTGCGGCAAGTGCTCGACATTGCGGACGGCATCGTAAGCAGCGTAGCCGACGGCGCCGCCGCTGAAGCGCGGCAAGCCGGACAGATGCGGCGCACGATAGAGGGCCAGTTTGTCTTCCAGGAGCTGCAACGGATCGGCATGCTCCTGTTCTTGGATCGCTGGATTGGCCGGCCGCTGACCGGGTGAAGGGTTGGTTATTTCCTGAATCTGCACGCGCCGGTCCCAGGCCTGGAAGCGCAGAAACGGCCCGGAGCCGACAAAACTGTAGCGCCCCAACCGTTCGCCGCCGACCACGCTTTCGAACAGAAACGCCCAATCGCCTTCCTGAATCTTGCAGAATGCGGTCACCGGCGTCAGCGTGTCGCCGATCAACTGGCGATAGATGGGCACCAGGTTGTGCCGGCGGGCAAGCTCCAGATATTCCTCAAGGCTGGGACGGTACGGCATGCCGAATGTACCCGGACGGGGTGAAGCTGAAAAGAGGGATTTCCACAATCGACTCAAACTGTCAAGCACCCACGGACCCAAGATTAAACCAGATTAACCCAGCGCGGCAAAGCGTGTGATCCGTGGTTCTTTCTTCCTTACTTACTTTTTGAGTAATCTAAGCACCAATTCTTCGGCTTGTTGGTGCCTTCTAAACAGCTCCGACCTTTTACCTTGGCGGTCGTAAACGAACAACGCCGGGACAGAGGTCGTGTTCCAATGGTCCTCCAAGACCTTGGGATCTTCGTCCAAAAGGAAGTTTTGAAAGCGGGCCTTTTTACTTCGCAAAAACTCCAGGACCGTTCCCTTTTCCCCCGGGTCGTCCACGCTCAAGGATAGGCAAACAAGACCTTCCTTGCTGAAGCGCTCGTGCATCTGGACCAGATGCGGAAATCCTTCCTTGCAGGGTCCTCAGAATTCCCCCCAAATATCGAGCAAAACCACCTTTCCCAGGTGGCCTTTGAGGGTCTTGAGGAACGGGTCCAATTTCACGATTTCCAGCCTGACCTCCCCAGGATTATCGTCTCCCGGAGAAGGGGACTTTTTTTTATCGGTGCCGTCCGAGTTATTGCACCCGGAAACTCCGCAAAGCCCAAAAAACCCCAGGACGATAAGCCACCGGTTAAGCTTCATGATAATCCTCCCATCCGGGCATCCGGGCGGAAAAAAAAGTGTCGGCCTCTATTAGAACAAAATTATTAAGCGGCCTGCAACACAAAGATTCCAGGTTTTGATAGTCAGCCGCATTTTCCAGATTGCTGAGTCCGATATGCCCGGCTAAACTGGGCTGAAAGGTAAATCCCGCCAATAATCGGTGCGGGTTCTTGTCCCCATCACGAAAAGGACCGGCTATGCGTTTTTCAGGCAATTCTCCCTCTCCTGTAGCCCGGTATCTCTTTGCGGCGGCCCTGCTGCTCGGCGGTTGTTCGACCGCCGCCCAGGACGTCGCAGCCCCCGCCGCCGGCGGCAATTCCCTGGGCATGGAGTTCGCCAAAATTCCGGCCGGCACGTTTCTCATGGGCTCGCCGAAATCTGAAGTGGCCCGCGGTGACGATGAAAACCAGCACGCGGTCAAGATCTCCAAAGATTTTCACCTGGGCATCCACGAGGTCACCCAGGCCCTGTATGAAAAAGTCATGGCCGCCAATCCCAGCCACTTTTCCGCCAAGGGCCAGGGCAAGGATCGCGTCAAGAGCGAGGACGGCAAGCTCAAGGACACCAGCAAATTACCGGTCGAGCAAGTGTCCTGGACCCAGGCCAAGGAATTCTGCAAACGGCTGAGCGACCTGCCCAAGGAGAAAAAGGCGGGCCGAACGTATCGCCTGCCGACCGAGGCGGAATGGGAGTACGCCTGCCGGGCCAAAACCAAGACCCCGTTTCATTACGGCGACGCCTTGAACGTGCAAGCCAACTTCTGCGGCCTGGCCCCATATCCCATCACCGGCAAGCACGGCTTCGACGTGGGCAACACTACCGAAGTCGGCCATTACAGCGCCAACGACTTCGGGCTTTTTGACATGCACGGCAACGTCCACGAGTGGTGCGCGGACTGGTACGGCCCCTATGACACCAAGGGCGAACAGATCGATCCGCGCGGTCCCAAGACCGGCCAATTCCGCGTCTTCCGCGGCGGCTGCTGGCTCAGCACCGGCAAAGCCTGCCGTAGCGCCCAGCGCCATAAGCTGCCGCCGGACGAGGTCCATTACGGCGTCGGCTTCCGGGTGGTTTTGGAAACGAAATAAACAAACTCGGGCTTACCCTTTCTCTTTCTCCTTCTCTTTCTCTTTCTCTTTGTCTTTTTTGCCATTCATCTTTGGTAACGAGAAACTGACGGTCTCCTGGTTACTATTTCCCGATGGTGAAATAACCCGACCGCACCTTGCTGGCGCGGCCGGTGGGGGTAAGGCGGTCGGCGGGCCGGTCGCCGCGGACCAGCTCGAAGGCGAAGGCCAGGGGGTGTCGCCCCGGACGCTCGACGCTCACGCTCTTGCCGTTGGCGTCGCCCATGCGGCCCCAGACGTCGCCGAGGGCCACGGCATCGAAACGCGTGAAAGCTTTCTTGCCGGTATCGTAAATCAAGATGCCGTCGAGGTTGGCTTCGTAGCCGATCGGCAGAGGTCCATTGGGCGTGGTCGCCTTGGCGGGATCGTAAACGCTGCCCAGGTGGGCGAAGCCGTGAAGCTGAAAACGAACCGCATCAGAAGTCACCGCCACAACGGTCAGGGTCAGCTTGGCGGCGCGGATTCCCTTGGCTCCCCAGCCGCCGCCCTCACCGTAAATGCGCTCGGGCACCAGGTGGTAGCGACAAATCCGTTGGACAATGGCGGGTGAAATCGCCAGCGTGTCCCCTTTTTTGGGATGGATCGGCACCAGCGCTTGCCACTCGGCTTGGGTCAACCACAAGAAATCGGTATGGGCCTCGAACAGGTAGCCCACGCGGCCGGCGGAGTCGGGCTGATAACCCTTCAGGAGCGGAAAATCCTTGAGGTGGGCCTTGCGGATCGGGCCGTCCGTTTCGCGGCTCATCAGCCGGCCGTACAGCTTGACGATCAGGCCGCCCGGGGGCGGCTGGGGCGAGGCCACGGCCGTATCCACCGCACCCAGGGCGGCCACTTTCACCGCGCCCGGCTTGCGTTCTCCTTGGGGAAGTTTGTGAAAGGCTTCGAGCACCTTCTTGAGGTTGCCGCCGCCGAGGCGCTTGCCGCCCGCCGAGACGCATTCCATGTAGCCCGCCGACGTGGGGAAGAAATCCGGTCCCAGAGACTTGCGCAAGAAATCGCCTTCCGCATCCTTGCGCTGGCGGGCCACGCCGGTCTCGACCGTGACGGCGACGAAGTGTTCTTTCAGGTGCTTGACGGTTTGGGCGGTCCAGTAAGCGGGCGCCCGGCCCGCGCGGGCCGCCGCTCAGCACACGCCCACCGGCCCGCCGCCGCTGCCGGCCCAGATGAAGATGGGCTTGCCCTCGGCCGCCGCCTTCTGCCGCGCTTCCCACACGCTCGTCAGCCACGGCACTTCCAGCCAGCGCGATTCGCCGGGCTGGGGCTTGATCAGCTTGTGGAGATTGTCGAGTTGGTCCGCGGATAATGAATCGGCAGCGAAGAATGAGCCGCTGCAAAGTCCGGTGAGGACAAACAAAACTTTACCGAAACACATTGCCCTTCTCCCTATGACCAAAATCGGGATTATACTGTACGCGGCCGAAATTGAGGTAGGACGGGTTTCCCAACCCGTCTTTTGCCTTGGACCCAGCACACAGCAGAAGACGGGTTGGGAAACCCGTCCTACATGTCAATCTTGCCCGCGTGAAGTATATCACCCTTGCGCTCAACGGTTACGCCAATCGTCGTCCGGGTAGTCTGGGGGCCGGGGCCGGTCCCAGCCCCGGTCATCCTCATAGCTGGAGCGTCTTTCCTGGTCGGTCAGGCCTTCGAAGCCGGCCAGTGCGGAGGTCTCGAAAGCGGCGCGGACGTGGGCCCGGCTCAACAGCACCACGATAATGACCAGATAGATGAGTATCAGGCCGTACAGGATGACGGTCACAATGGCGATCAGGGTCATCATGGTCCGCAAGACTCTTAACACCTCTGCGGCCTGGGGGCCTGCCCCCTGTGGCAGGGCGGCTGGCAAGGCGACTTGAAAGGCCTTGTTCATGGCGGGAATGATGAAGGCCGATTGATAGACGGCCTGGAAACCTGTGGAAACCATGGCGATCAGGCAAACAACGATGGCGAGCGTGCGGGCCCAAGGTTGCATGCTTAACAGGCCGATGCCGGCAATCAACAAAGCCAACGCCTCTCCCAGGCTGATAATAGTGCCCACGACCTGGAAGGCCTGATAACCAGGCACCTCTCGTTGCAGGGCATCTTCCAGTTGCTTCTGCAATTGCACCTGCATCGGATCCCCGCCGGCCAGGAAGTTCTTGCCCATGGCGCCCTGCGCGGCCAGGCTAACCACGCCGCACAAGCCGCAGAGGGTGAACAGGCTGCCGTAGATAATGGACAGAACGGCGGCGGCGGTAACAGAACCGGGACGGAATGACGGCATACGGACTTCCTTTGAATCAGGCCTGTGGTGTCCTTTGACCCTAACGGAGGGACCTAGGGGAAGCAAGTTTTTCCTTGGCGATTTTCCGTTTTTTCCCAATCCCTGGAAGCGGAGAAACCTATTCCCCGTTTTCCGGAAACCGACACTTGCGAAGCGCCTCCGCATATGGTAAAGTCCCAACATGAGACCGGCAACGGTTTCCAGACCTCTGCGGTGTTCGTGACTAGACGATACTTTTGAAGAACCGATGGAGTACCCGCGGGGAGCCAAACTTATATTGCTCGGCGCTTGCAAGCCCACCCAGTAGTGGGATCCAAATACCCGAGTTGAGGCTCCCACCGTACATAGCGGGTTCTCAAAAGCGTCTGCACGGCACAGGTGGAGGTTTTTTTCTGCGCCGCTTTGCTTTTCTTCCAAAAGGCAACATCATCCATTGCACAACGAACTACCCGCTAACCGCCATTTCTCACCAATAGGCCCTTCGGGCCGTTTAGGCGACAAAAAGTTGTCGCAAACTGATAATCAAAAATTGCCAATTACCAATTGCCA
>CAZFGM010000267.1:0-9113 GCA_964518515.1 uncultured Alcaligenaceae bacterium
GCCGCTCTTGCATGAATGTCCCTGGGAGAGCTTCCATAGCACCTGGGCCAATGCACTCGTATTGCAATTAAACGCCGGTCATTGACCAACGGAGAAAAAAAATGCGTGCGTTATCGGCAACCGCCGTCGTCAGCACGGACCACAAGTTGACAGTTCAGGTGCCCTCCGATATTCCTAGCGGGCTCCACCAGGTTATCGTGGTGTTGGAAACAACCCAACCACCTGGGCCGCTGCCGCATTCTGAATGGCGATTGCCGGTTCACAATGTCGGTCTTTGGCCTGAAGGATTTACTGTGCGCCGCGAGGACATCTATGGCGACGACGGCCGGTGACCGCATTTTTGTAGACACGAATGTTCTGGTTTATGCCACCCAGGCATCGGCCCCCTGGCATGCCGAGGCTCTCCAGATGATGACCGATTTGCGCTCGGCCGGGTCTCAATTGTGGATTAGCCGGCAAACCTTGCGCGAATACCTCGCCACCCTTTCACGCCCCCAGACCTTCGCCATGCCCTTACCCATGCAGGTTCTGGCGGCCGACGTGAGGCAGTTCGAATCTTTATTTGCCGTCGCCGAGGACGGCCCTGCCGTAACCGTCCATTTACTTAACCTTCTTACGAACATTTCTTGTGCGGGCAAGCAAGTCCATGACGCCAATATCGTCGCCACCATGCTAACTCACAGTATCCCAAAATTGTTGACGCATAATGTCTCCGACTTTAACCGTTTCGTTGCACATATTACGATTCTTCCCTTGGTTCCCTGACACCATGCCGCCCTCCGAGCTCGACATCCTGTTCGAAGACAACCATTGCCTGGCGGTGGCCAAGCCGGGCGGCGTGCTCAGTACCCACTTTCAGGGACGCGAAGAAACGCTCGATCGCGCGGTCAAGGCCTATCTCAAGGAGAAATACAAAAAGCCCGGAAAGGTTTTTCTCGGCGTGGTCCAGCGTCTGGATCGGCCGGTGTCGGGCGTGCTTTTGTTCGCCCGCACCAGCAAGGCGGCGGCCCGGCTGGCCCAGCAATTCCGCGAAGGAACCGTGGAAAAAATCTACTGGGCCGTCGTGGAAGGGGATATTGACAAGACCGCCGGCACCCTTGAAGACTGGCTCTACCGCAATCGCGCCATCCGCCGCGTCGAGGTCGTCGAGCCGCGGACCAAAGGCGCCCGGCAAGCGCTGCTGCATTTTCAAATCAAGGGCAGTCACGGCGGTTTGACCTGGCTCGAAGTCCGGCCGCAAACCGGCCGCACCCACCAACTCCGCGTGCAACTGGCTCACCACGGTTATCCCATCTACGGCGACGCCAAGTACGGCTCGATCCATACTTTCGGGCAGGCCATCGCCCTGCACGCGCGAGCCTTGACCTTTCTGCACCCGATCCGCTATGAGCCCATTACCTTGACGGCCGAGGTGCCGCGGAAATGGCGCGGCCGGTTCGCCTACCTGATGCAAGGAGCCAACCCATGAAGGACGCCGCCCTGGCCCGCATGCGCGATCTCATTCAGGAAGATGTCGGCCGCCGCGGCCTGGCCACCGATCCGGCGTCGAACCTGCTCACCGCCTGCGCGGGCGATTTTGCCGCTGCCTGTCACAGTGTGGCCCGGCATCCGCGCCCTGTTGTGGGCGTGGTGACCGGGTTTTACATTCCCACCGCTGTGCCGCCCGCCGGAGAAACCGATGGGCCGCTGGGCGCCCTGTTCTTGGCCCGCGCCCTGGCGCCGCTCGGCATTGGAGTGCTTCTGGCCAGCGATGGATTCTGCACCCGCGCTCTGGACGCCGGCCTGACCGCGTGCGGTTTAGCCGGCGAAGTTCCTTTAATCACCTTGCCGGCGTACGCTCTGGCCATGGAAATCGGTCCGGAAAAATACTGGCAAGCTTTTGCCAAAAGAGCCGGTTCGTTGACTCACCTGATCGCCCTCGAACGGGTTGGTCCCAGTTATTCTCTCGAATCGCTGCAAGACCGGATCGGTCCGGAAGAGGCGCTGGGCGAAACCTGCCTGGCCTTTCTCGACCAGGTCCCGGCGGACCATCAGGATCGCTGCCACACCATGCGTGGCCGCGACATTACCACCAACATGAGTCCTGCCCACTGGCTGTTCGAAGCGGCGGCCCGGCAAAATCCGCGCATCACCACCATCGGCATCGGCGACGGCGGCAACGAAATCGGCATGGGCAAAATTTCCTGGGACGTCATCCAGCGCAACATTCCGGGCGGCGGCCGGGTCGCTTGCCGTATTGCCACGAATTACTTGATCGTGTGCGGCGTCAGCAACTGGGGCGCCTACGGCCTGGCCGCCGGCGTCCGCCTGCTCCGCGAGGTAAATCCCGACAAGGATTTATTCGATACCGAAAGGGAGAAAGCACTCCTGGAGATCATGGTGGAAAAGGGCCCGCTGGTGGACGGCATTACCGCGGCGCAGGCGGCGACCGTAGATGGACTGGCCTTTGACCGGTATGTGGAACCGCTGCGAAAAATCGGAGACATTTCCTGATGGGACGGGGCCGATTTCTCCCTTTCCTCGGCTTCCAAGTCAGGGTATTCTGGTTCTAAGGCGAGCGGCAGGAGTTAACCTACCTGCCGTGGACGCCTGGTAATTGATCCAAAGGAAACCCCCGACTGTGTTGCTACCTGGTCTCAAAGTCTCAAAACAATTTGAGACCGAGCCTTTTTTCCCTAACCAACTGTGGTAATTTGGCTTGTAACCGAACAAACTGGTCAGAATCTCATAATTTCACACAGGCACCAGAGCACTGCTCAATCACGCGCCTCAGTCTCCCCGTGCCCGCCCGGGTAAACTATTCGTAAGCGTTCAGCAATCGGCGTTCAGCAATCAGCAGTTCCAAATGGACAAGCGTTCGAAGCGACCTGAATCCCGAACATTCTTGCACGCGAGGGCTTGCTGAATGCTGACTGCTGACTGCTGAACGCTTACAACTATTCTTTGCCGATCGCCTAACCATTTTCACGGAGGCCGCAATGCACCTCACCGCGCGATTTCTTTTGTGTATTAGCGTCGTCGCAGGAGCCTGGTTGGAGAACCTGCAGGCCGATGAACCGGTGCCTCCCAAGAGCGGTGAACAACGCTTTGACTTCCTCGATGACCGCGACCAGCGCCGCCTGGCGGAAATCCGCGTCGCCCTGGTCGAGAAGGAAGGCAAGCCCGCTCTCCAAGTAGTGATTTCCGCGGTTGGGCCGCGCGTCGATCCGATTCCGGGTTTCCGCGGAATTCGCGGGGCCAATCGCTTCACGGCGGAGCAACTGGACTTCATCCTCTCCGGCAAATTCCCGATCGCCGTGCGCACGCAATCGTCAGGCGGTACGGGCACGTGGTCCGGCGAAATCCGCGCGGGAAAGCGCGGCCGGCTGCCCGAGCGCCGGTTGTTAGCCGATGGCCGCATTGATTATCTGGGCGTTACGGCCCGCGAATATCCCTTGGAGATCATTGTCACGACCGCGGTGAACGGTTCGGCAGAGCACACCACGGAGATTCTGCACAACCAGGCGCCCCGGCTCCGGTTAAAGTTTCGTGTCGAGGGAGGCGAGTTAACAATATTGCAACTGGAAAGTCTGTCGCCGCCTCCCTGGGCCGCTTTGCTGGCGGCAAAGCCCGGGTTGGCCGCCGGCGGCCCGGACAAAAAACCTGGAAAGCCGCCGGAAATTGGCCTGGATCCCAAGGACTGGACCGGCCGGGACCTGGACGGCAAATGGGCGTGGTACCAGAAAAACATCGGCGCTAACGACAAAAAATTCGCCGGCCTGGTTGCCGTGCTGGCCCGGCGCGGAGACTTCGAGTTCCTGGAAGGACTGGCCCTTTACAACATGGATGGCCAGCGCCGCGTCGCGGCGGCAAAGGCTCTGGCCAAGGCCGGCGCCCCGCAGTGGCTGCGCGTCGCGGCCTGGCAACGTCGTTGGCTGGCGCGCGGCGGTCATGAAGAAGATCAATTCAAGGTTATTCTTGTGAAACACGATCCGGCCGCGGCCTTTTCCTGGCTGGAAAAATACAAGGAACAGGCGGTGCCCCCCAAGAGTCCGGTCAAGCAGGATTACGATTTTCTCAAGAAAAAGGGGATGAAACCCAAGGACGTCAGCAAGCTGGCGCCGCCGCTCAAGCCGGCCGAAGTCTTTCGCCATCTCGATCCACCCGCCGAAGTGAGCGAATTCGGAATATTGACTCGCGCCGCAGCGGGCAAAGTCTACGTGGAGCAGGTCCTCCGCGCCATGGACGGCGTCCTCGGGGCCGGCGCGTATGAGGAACCCTGGCTGGGTAAGTTCCTGACCTTGACGCGCCATCGCAACGAACGGATTCGCCAGGCCGCCTACCTCACGTTCACCTATACCGCCGGGGATTGGGACGTCAAACGCCTTCCCCTGGCCGAGTTCACCAAGGTGATGGATGATGCGGCCCAATCGGCCAAGGTGCGCGAGGCCGCCCTGCTCGGCTACAGTTATTTCGCCTATCATCCGCAGGTGTTCTTGAAGCTGCATCACCTCAGCCTGTCACCCAAACATCCGGCGTGGCGGGCGGCGGTAAGCCGGCTGCGGGACGTCGGCTCGCCATTCACTCTGGTTCACCTGGCGCAACTGGACGAAAACAAGTTGGCCGAGAAAGATCGTCAACTTCTCGTTTCGGTTCGGGCCGGCATTAGCGAGTGGCAAAAGAATCAAAAAGCCGATGATTGGAAATACTCCGTGCGATCCTGGGTGGAACGGGCGGCCTGGGCCCAGCTCAAGAACGATCCGCTGGTGATGCCGCTGACCACCTGGACCGTGAAAGAGCTGGTCCGGCTCCCCAGTTTGCTCATTGATGAAGAATTGCGGGCGCTGCTGCGGGAGTATCAGCCGAATCTGGGATTATCGGCGGAAGATGGCGGGGCCCTGCAAACCCGCGTCCAGGCGCTGGCCCGCGACATCGCCGAGGCCCGCAAGAAACGAAAGTAGGGAACTCGCTCCGCGAGTCCCTAGGCACTCGCGGAGGAGTGCACTACTATACTGCACGCGGCCGAAATTGAGGTATTCTGAGTCCGAAGCGCCAGCAAGGGCTAGCCAGAATCCCTTGCTTGCGCTTCGGGCTCATAGTATCAAATTTCCCCGCGCGAGGTATATAAGGCGGGAACCATGGATTTGCGTGACGTCACCGGTAGCGAAATGCGCCGCGCCATTCGCGCGGGGCAATGGCGCAAGCCGACGCCGGGCCTGGCCCTAGGCTACGTGCAGGCCAACCTGGTGGTCGTGCCGCGCGACCTGGCCTTCGATTTCCTCTTGTTTTGCCAGCGCAATCACAACCCGTGCCCGCTCTTGGACGTGACCGAGCCCGGCAATCCGGAACCGCGCCTCATGGCCCCCGGTGCCGACCTGCGCACCGACGTGCCGCGCTATCGCGTCTTCCAGGGCGGCGAATTGATCGAGGAACCGGACAACCTGCTGCACCTGTGGCGCAGTGACCTCGTGGGATTTCTGCTCGGCTGCTCGTTCACGTTTGAAAACGCCTTGTTGCAGGCGGGTTTGCCGGTCCGCCATGTGGAGGCCGGCTGTAATGTGCCGATGTTTCGCACGAACATCGCGTGCCGGCCCGCGGGAATTTTTCAAGGCCCCATGGTGGTGTCGATGCGGCCCATGACGCCGGCCCAGGCGATTCATGCGGTCCAGGTGACGAGCCGGTTTCCCCGCGCCCACGGCGCCCCGGTGCACCTCGGCGATCCGGCGGCCATCGGCATCGGCGACCTGCGCCGCCCCGATTTCGGCGACGCCGTCCCAATCCGCCCCGGCGAGGTGCCGGTCTTCTGGGCGTGCGGGGTCACCCCCCAGGCCGTGGCCATGGAGGTCCGCCCGCCGTTGCTCATCACTCATAAACCCGGACATATGTTCGTGACCGACTGGCGCGATACCGATCTGGAAGGGGAATGAGGCGATCGTTGCCTGTTCACCGCTGGCTCTCGATCTGCCGCATTACCGCCTGGATAGCTCTGGCTTGGCTCCACGGTTAGTCATGTTCCTAAGGTTTTGGCGGAGGCAAAGGTGTCGGGGCTGACGTCGACGCGGGCTGGGGACCAGGACCGGAAGTGGGTCGCCGGCTTGGACCGGAAACCAGGGTAAGCTGATTCTTTTTCCGAACCAGGAAAAATCCGCGACGATCCGCCGGCTGCCCGCGCCGGCCGGAGCCGGCAAGTATGGCGTCAGGTCACCACGCAGCGCCAGGAGTTCCCGCGCTTTAACGCTTCCCGTTTCACCAACGTGGAGCTGTTCATTCCCTACTTTGAATTAACCGGAGGCGTCGTCCCGTTGGAGTTAAAGTATCGCGTGGAAATTCAATATGACGACGGCATCCGCCAGAACAACCTTTTGGACCGGTCTGCCGACAGGTTCTTTACGGTCAGGTAAACCGGTCCGATCCCAAAGTTTTTCGCGGCGCGCGGCGGACTTTACACGCGTAATACCCGCCGCTCCCTGAAGTGTCCCAACGGCAACGCTTGTCCACTTCACGGCCCCGCCGGCACCTTGCCGTCCAGGTAGCGCCAGTTTTTAAGGAAGGCCAGCAAATCCGCCATCTCGGCGATGGCGATGGTCTTTTCCAGGCCGTCCGGCATCAGCGACTGGCCGGTGGACAGGATGTCGTCGATGTCCTGGCGCAGAACCACGTCGCTCTGGCCCTCGGCCCGGCGCAGGGTGACGCTCGAGGCGGTCTCGGCGGCGAGCATGCCGCTCAGGCTCTTGCCGCTCTTGGTGGTCACCAGGTAATTGACGTAGTTGTTGTCGATGGCCTGGTTGGGATTGAGGATGTCCACGAGCAGGGCGGCGAAGGTTTTGGTGCGGGTGTCGCTGATGTCGGGACCGACGTCGATGCCGATGCCGGCGACGCGATGGCAGGTGGCGCAATTCTTCTTGAAGATTTCCCGCCCCTTGACGGCGTCGCCCTTGAGGTCGAGAGCTTTCTGATAGCGGGCCAGCACCTCTTTGCGGTCGGCGGGAATGTTGTCGGCCAGGAGCTTGCGGGCGCGGTCGCGGAGGTCGGCCCGCGGGTGATTGACGAGCTGCCGGGTGCGCAGCGCATCAAGATCGGCGGGCTTGACACGTTTGGCTTCGATTTCCCTCAGGAGAAAATCGAGCCGGGCCGGATCGCGGACCATGGCCTCGGTGACCTCGCGGCGAACGGCGGGGGTGTAAGACCGCCAGGACTTCATGAGGATTTCGGGGACTTTCTTGTCCGGATGGGCGGCCAGGGCACGAACGGCGGCCAGACGGATTTCCTGGGCGGGATCGTCGGCGAGCAGCAGCGGCAGATGGCGCTGGGCCTGCTCCCAGGCGCCGTGGGCCAAAAGGCGGATACCGCCCAAGCGGTCATCCTTCGCGGCTTTTGGATCGGCGGCAATGCGGGCGGCATTTTCCACGATCCACTCGACCCACCCGAGCACGGCCAGATCGGGATCTTTCTTTGCCCACCCGGCCAGGAAGGCATGCAGGCGAACACCGCGCCGGCCCATGCCCTCGGCCAGGCCGTTTAACGTGAGCATGCGCCAGGGGTGCGGCGTTTCGCCGAGATCGAGGACGAGGGTGGAAAAGAGATCGAGAACTTCTTCGCCCTCGCCGCGGGCGCCGACCAGAGCCGCCAGCTCCTGGACCAGAAGCCGGTTGCCTGGAGTGGCTTTGAGGTTTTTTGTTTTCAGGATACGCGACAGCAGCGCCTCGGCCCGCTTGGGAACGGCACTGGCCACGGCCAGGCGCGTCCACTTGTCATCGGCGCCGGCCAGGGCGATCTTGGCGAGCGGCTCGATGATCTTCGGGTTGTCCCATTCGCCAAGGGAGAGGGCGACCTGGAAACGGACATGGAAGTCCTCATGTTCGGCCAAAGCAATGATCCGTTGTTGGATTTTTTTTGATTTTTTCAGTCGCCCCTCGGCAAACAAAACTCCATGTTTTATCAAAAAAGCCCAGTCGCCGCCTTTCAGAAGGCTTAATATCTCTTGTTCTTCAAGGGCCCCATGGCGGTACAGCAGCCAGGCGGCGTGGGATCTCATATAGTTCGGAAGACCTAATCCTTGCTTCACCAGAAACCGCTCCTGTAAACCTTTGATTTCTTGGGTGGTCTTATACTCCAGAAGGAGACGATGGGCGGTGGTTCGCCACCAGACATCGGAATGCCCGAGGAGTTTGGTTAGTTCCTCAAAGTTCGCCTTGCTGAGTTGAGGACGTTTATTTTTCACGTCGGTTTTATCAGGAACAATCCGCCAGATCCGTCCCTTGTTCTTGCCAAGCGTCAGATCGGGGCGCTTTTGCAGCTCTGGTGGCATGAACTCGGGATGCTCGATGACCGCGCGATACATATCGACCACGTACAGAGCGCCGTCGGGACCGGAGGTTAGAAACACGGGGCGGAACCAGTCGTCGGGCGAAGCAAGAAACTCCTTTTCCTTGAACGCCGGGCGGGAACGGAAGGTGGCTCCTTTCTGCTCCAGGATTTCCATGTGCACGAGATTGCCGGTCGGATCGCAGGTGAAGGCTGCCCCCTGAAAGAACTTCGGCAACAACGTCTCGCGGTAAATGAATACGCCGCACGCCGCCGTGAAGCGGCCTTCGTGCAGGTTGGACGTCGTCCAGTTGCTGCTGATCGGATAAATCTTGCCGCCCGACGACAGCGGGCCGTCCTCCAACTCGGAGATGTCCTCGACCACGCCGGGCGCGGCCAGGTAGGGATTGCGCTTGAGGTAGCGGTCCTCGATGACGATGTGCCGCAGGTGATGGCGATTGTCGCACACGAAGCGATTGCCCCAGTCGTCGAAGGTGTTGCCGTATTGGCCCAGGCCGGAGATGGCCTCGCCGCGACCGCTGATCGGATCGAAACGGAAATCCATGCCGGAAATGTTGATCGGCTTCTGGGCCGCTTGCGGCTTAGCGCTCTTGACCATTCCTCCGCGTAACCCATTGGCCACGTAAACCCAGCCGTCGAGCCCCAGGATGGGATGGCTGACGCGGAGCTGCGGATTCTGCGCCGAAAATCCCTCGAACCAGATTTCTTTGTGGTCCGCTTTACCGGTCCCTTTGGTGTCCTTGAGATACAGGATGTGCGGCGCCGCCGTCACGATCACGCCGCCTTTCCAGGGCAGGATGCCGTTGGCG
>CAZFGM010000268.1:0-5518 GCA_964518515.1 uncultured Alcaligenaceae bacterium
GGGGTTCACGGGTTCGCGGAGGGAGTACGACTATTGACCTTGGTCTGCCGGGCCTTGAACCTCACCTTCGACTTCGACTGTGGCGTGGATTTCCGGTCGTTCCTCCGGCTGCACGGAGAAATGGAAGCCTTGCCTCAGGGCGAGCCCCCGTCCCGGAGATCGAGGCCCGCGTGGCGGAGTTAAAAACTACCCTGGCCTGCCTTTGAGGATTTCCTCAAGTTGGCGGAGCCAGGTTTGCGGCTGGGCCAGCAAATCTTTGGTTAAGACATAGTTGGCGCCGCTGGCGCTCTGGCAGTCGCCTTCGTGCGGCTGGCTTTGCGTGAACAGGGCGATGGGCAAATCGTGCAGGCCGCGGGCGCGCAGCCGGCGGCACAATTCCAGGCCGCTCATGCCGGGCAGGTGAATATCCAGAAGAACCAGGTCGGGATGGTCCTTTTGCAAATACTCCCAGGCCTCTTCGGCCGATGCCAGCCAGGTGATGTGATGGCCGGCCCGTTGGGAGATTTGCTGGGTGAGCAAAGCGATTTCCGGAATGTCCTCAACGAGCAAAATGCGCGGGGGCTTGGCCCCATTGCCCAGGTGCGTATCCAGAAGGCGGCGTGTTTCCGCGGCGGCGTGGGCCGGCACGGCCGGCTCTGCCCTCGGGACCGCAAGGGAACGCTCCGTGCCGGCCGGGACGATTCCCGGCAGGGTGAAGAAAAACGTGGCTCCCTGGCCGAGGGCGGATTGGACCCACAGGCGGCCGCCATGGGCCTCGACGATTTTCTGGCAGATGGCCAGGCCGGCGCCGGTGCCCTCGTATTCGTCGGCCGAATGAAGCCGGCGAAAGATGCCAAAGATTTGCTCGTGAAAGCGGGGATCAATGCCGATGCCGTTGTCGCGTACAAAAAGGGTGACCAGGCCAGGGATCATCCCCCCTTCCCTTGCCAAGGGGCCCTCCCCGCGCTGGCCCCTTGCCAAGTGGCAGGGGGTGGCGGCACCGATGATCACGCGCGGCACCAGGCTGTGGTTGTATTTCAGGCCGTTGGCGACCAGATTGGCCAACAGTTGCGTGAACCGCTGCGCGTCGCCAAGGACCGTCGGCAACGGCACCTCGGTCAACACCTCGGCATTTTTGCGCTGGATGAGGTCGGCCAGGTCGCGGCGCACGGTGGCCACGATTTCGACGAACGCAAACGGTTCGGCGGCCCGCTTGATGTGCCCGGCCCCGCTCAGGCTCAGCAAGTCGTTGATCAGGTGCCCCAGCCGCCGGCTGGCCTGCACCAGGTGGTTGATGGACTGAAAGCCATCCGGGCCGAGTTGGGCACCGAAATCCTGGGCCAGCGAGTTACTGTAGGCCTCGATGGTGCGCAGCGGCTCCTTGAGATCATGCGAGACGACCGAGGTGAATTCCTCGAGCTCGCGATTGCTTTGCCGCAGCTGAAGATTGGCGCGTTCCAGCTCGTCGCCGCGCTGGCGCAGCTCCTGGGACAGCCGGTTGCGCAGGGTAACGTCCAGGGCGGCGCTGCGCGAGCGGACGAAGTTCCCGCGGTCATCTTGAATCGGCACGGTGCGAATCCACACGTCGATGATCGTGCCGTCTTTTTTCAGCCACGACCCCTCCTCGCCTTCCCGGCTGAAGGGATTGCCCTTGGGGTCAGCGGTTTTCGGTAATGCGGGGGGGAACAACCGGGAATACGGCTTGCCGATCAGGTCGTCGCGTGAGTAGCCGAGGGCTCGAAGCATGGTGTCGTTGCAAGATACAAAATGGGCCTGGGGATCGAGGCTGAAAAACATCACCGGGGCGTGGTGGTACAGGTCCTTGTAACTTTCCTTGAGACGTTCCAGGTCGCGGCGAACTTTGTGCAGGTGGGCCCGGCCCTCGGCCAGCCGGCGGGCCCGCCGCTGCAGTTTCGCCTGGGTTTCCTGGTGGATCGGACGCAAGGCATCCAGGGATTCGGCCAAGGCGGCCCGTTCCTCAAGGGCCTGTTGATAGGCCTGGCACAAAGACTCGATCGGGGCCAACAAGGGTTCCAGCTCTTCGTCGGAGTGGTGAACCGAGTTGGGCTTCTGCCGCCACTGGTCGATTTGGCCGGCCAGTCGGCGCCAAGTTTGCCGCCCAGAAGCCGCGGAAACCATCAGGCCCAGGGCGGTCAAGCCGCCGCCGAGAAGTCCCACGACCACCAGTTGATCCCAGGCTTCCAGGGCGGCGGCCAGAGAAAAACTTGCTCGCGCCATCCGGTAGCCGGCAAACAGGGCGGCGGCCACCACCGCACCACCCACGCCTCCGATCCAAGCTCGCCGTGTCGAAAGTCGCATCAAGGAAGCCCGTTGTTCATGGAAAGTTTTCCTTCTTTACTATACCTGGCGATTGATCAAATTACCAAAACAAAGCCCCCGGGACTTGTCCGGGCCAGGCGGATGGCTTCCCAAAACGTCGAGCGGCGTTGTTTTGCGAACATTTATTTTGGTACAATCAGGGGACTGAAAGGATCGAGTTGCGGCATTGTTATTCCGCCAACGAAAGTGGATGTATGGCCATCGTTCATTCGGTTTCCGCAAACCTGCTCGGCAAGACCGAAGTGGCGTTCGATGAGCACGCAATCAAACGGATGAAGGAACGCGGCGTGACCGAAAAGCAAGTTCTGGCGACGCTGGAAAAGCCCGACGTGACCGGTTTGTCCGCCGATCCTGGCCGGTTGCGGGTGCGAAGGCATTACGGGTCTTATACTGCTGTGGACGTGGTTTACGAAGACGAAAAAGCACGAATCGTAGTGATTACCGTCGTTCGTGTTCGTAGGAATTAGGACAGGACATTATGAGAAAGAAGAACAGCACGAAGCCAAAGGATTTCCTCCCTTCCCTGGAATTGTCGGTCGATGAGAGTACCGGCATGGTCAGGGCTGCGTATTTGCGCGTCCGAAAAGGTGAAGTGGCGAATACCCGGGAGATTTCCGAAGGACGAGCGTTCGCCGACTATGACCGCAACGGCACGCTGCTTGGAATAGAACTGCTTGGCCCTTGCGAAGTGAAGGTCCTCGATCAAATATCCGCCAGAGAACCGGCGCCGATCAAAAGGTTTCTTCGAGGCAGTCCCCCCCGAGAATTGGTTCTGGTTTGATCTCCCAATTCAGAACAAAGCCTCTGGCGGGTTCGCATTTCACGCCAAGCCGCCAGCGGCAATAGGGAAGCTTTTTCACGGACACACCGGCATACACACCTGCTCGAGCAATTTCTCGCAGCGGTCCTGGATCAGGTCGGCGAGGTTGGGCAGCGGTTGGCCGGCGGGCAACCCTTCACCCAGGCTGGCCAGCCAGCGCGGAAAGCCGTACAGCACGCCGAAGGCGTCCAGGCGGACGGCTTCGAGGCGGGCGTGGCGGCCGCGGCGTTCCGCTTCTTGCCACAGCGTTTTGCTCTTGCCGCTCAGGGCCAGGTCGTCTTCCGGACGCAGCAGGATGAGGTGGTCGATGACCGCGGGGGTGATTTCCAGGGACGCCAGCTTGGTCTCCAGGTCGCGCGGCTTGCCCGGTCCCTTGCCCAGAAACAAGCCGATGCCCACCTTCCACGGCTGGCCGTCCTTGCACGCCCAGTGGGCGATGGTGATGACGCCGTAGGTGGGGTGCTCGCTGAAGGTGAATTCCGGCACGACGTGTTGCAGCCGCCACGGGCCGACCTTGACGCCGTGTTCGTGGCACAGTTGCAGGAAAGCGCCCAGGCCGGCCTGCAATTCGCGAGTGGCGCCGGTCAAAGCTCCTTCGGGCGTCAGTTTCGTCGCGGCGGCTTGCATTTCCTGGTCCCAGGTTTCTCCCAGGTTTGCCGGAGCGAAGGCCGGCTTCGCGACGCACGCCGTCTTGCCCCCTCCTGGCCATGAGGGATTTGTCGCCGTCTCGACCACGACCGCTGATTTCACCCCGACCGGCAAGGTCCCCGCCGGCAGCGTGCGCGTGGTGACGGGGACGGCATCGGGAAGATCGTAGGCCGCCGTCGGTCCGCTGCCGTAAACCAAGTGGTCGAACAGTTGACGGAATTGCTGGAGCATGTCGCGCAGCGTCGGTTCGGTGCGGGCGACTTGAACGACTTGCTCCTCGGTGAAGGGAAAGAGCGGCGGCAGGTCGCCGGCGTCGATCAATTCGCGCAGGGCCGGACGTAGGCGGGCGGCGACCACGAGCCGGACCAGCTCGGGCGGCGGCGCTTCCAGCCGCAGGGCCTTGAGCGTTCCGTGGCCGGGCAGGTGAATCGGATTGTTCAGCCGGTCCTGAATGTAGCCGTCGAGCGAGGGAATGAAGCGGTTCCACAGGCCGCGCTCGGCAAAGACCAGAAAGCAAATGCCGTCGATCTGGTGCATGGCCTGGACGATGCCGGCGAAGAAGGCCTCGGCCATGCGCGGGCCGTCGTCGTTGCGCCGCACCAGGAGAAGGTCTTCAAGCTGATCGAAGGCCGCCACTACGGGAATTTTCAGGCTGAGGAAAATTTCCATCAGCACCTTGAACAGGGCCAGCACCAGGTCCTGGCGGCTGGGCCGGACTTTGAAATCCAGCTCGGCGAATCCATAGGTGAGGAAGTTGGCCAGGTCGCTTTCATCGCCCAGAAGAGCGGCGCGGGCAAATCCCTGGAAGAGGTGGCGGCGCATCAGGCCGGCCGTGTTGCAGGGCTCGGTGCGCTCGATGTGCTTGCACACCAGGTCGCACGCCCGCTCGCATTCCAGGCTCCCCTCGGCGCAAAAGCGGCGCAGCGGCGGAAAGCCGCCGGCGAACGAGGCCGGCCGCGACAACCCATCAATCAGCCACTGGGCGCGCTGGAGGGCGTGCCCGGTTCCCAGGCCCAGCTTGCGCGTCCAGCGTCCCAGGCCCGGAGCGGGAAACAGATCGAGTTGTTCGTCGCGATTGGCGGAACTCAAGGCCCGCCAGAGGAGCTGCCGTCCCAGGTCCTCGCTGACAAACTCCAGCGGCCGTTTGCCACGCTGCTTGCCGCCGCCCAGCAGCGTGTCGATGACCTGGAAGAGGAGGTATTCCAGAAAATCGTTGTCTTTCTGGTAAGTACCGGGAGTGACCAGGAGCTGCCAGGCCCCCTCGGTACCCTCAACCGGGTCCTTATGGACCTCGGCTCGCCCGTGTGTGAGGGTGCCGTGCTTGATGGAGTGCAAGAGGTGGGTTTTGCCCGACCCCTTGTTTCCCAGCACCGGGATCATCTCGGAATGCATGGCCGGCTCGTGGCGATACAAATCCACCACCGCCAGGAGTTGCGACCGTTCCCGGGCGAACAACTCCGGCACGTGAAAACGGGCGCAGACGTCGTCGTCCGGATTGCGGGCGAAGTAATTGCGGAAGGGATTGCCCGTCTGGCGCAATACCTCCAGGGCGCTTTGCCGCAGCGATTGTTCCTGCACGATGGTGGCCATTGGAATCTCCTTATTCCTTGACCGGGCTTGTGCCGGGTCATTTATCCATTCCTTGGACTTTCATGACAATGAAAGGAAGGGCGAATCTTGACCCCCGAGGCTTGACTCTTCGAGCAAGCGTCAAGTAAGCGCCTCTTCTGC
>CAZFGM010000268.1:5618-9104 GCA_964518515.1 uncultured Alcaligenaceae bacterium
CTTGACCCCCGAGGCTTGACTCTTCGAGCAAGCGTCAAGTAAGCGCCTCTTCTGCTACCTTCCCATTGGGCATAAGTACAAATTGCCAGATATTCTTGCCCTTGTGTTCAATGCAAACCGGGTCGCCGTTTGGCCCTTTTTGCGCCACTTCCCGAGCAATGCGAATGGCGTCCTGAAGATTATCGGTGGAATCAAAGGTATCTTCCGTGTTCTCGCTGGTAATGTGGAATTGAGATTCCCCGTCCTGTCGCGCGCTGGCGTAGTACGCGATTTCATGTCCGACCAGAAGCCCAAGGGTTGGCTCGGGAATTTCAAATAAGGGACCGGTCCAGGGATGGAGGTAAATCTGCTGGCGTTCATGGAGGCGGCGCAGACCGTCGTGAAACTGGCCCAGGGTCAAGGTGGGGGTGGTTTGCCGGGCCACGCGATAAAGTTCCGCCAGCGGACAATCTTCCAGAGCCCCGCTCGCCTGCCGCCGCGTCAGGTGGCTCAGCGCGACCGACACCCAGGTCTCGGCGCCATTGGTCGAAACCGGCTGCGGCGACGACGGGGGATGGATGTGTTGCAAAACTTTTTCGGCCGTGGCTTTCAGGGCTTCAAGGTTGGCCTGGGTTTTCCGAGCGCTGGCCAGCAGCTCGCCGATCTGGTCCTGGCGGGCATTCAGGGCCTGGACCAACGATTCCAGGACTTGCTTCGGGCGGACTTCGGCCAAGAGAAACGCCAGACCCTTTTCGGTGATGGCGCAAATCTCGTGAATGGTTTTGCCGTGGGGTTCGCTGCGGACGAGGCGGAGATACCCCTGGTCCTGGCACAGTTGCGCGGCCTGGCGGGCGGCTCCGGACCGGGCAAAGAGAGCCGCCGGGGTTTTCCCAAACAGCGGCATCCCCGCCGGCTCGGCGGCCGCGCGCTGTAGGGCTTCTACAACCAGCGTATGCGATTTGTCGGCCATAAGCCCTCCCTGGCCAGGTCCGAATCGGCGAGCCGAGCCGCGTAAGCGGCCGGGTTGCGGCGGCGTCACCCGGCTCCTTACGGAGCTCGGCTCGCCTCAATATTATCCGTCCGTGGCGGAAGACGGATTCCAAATCCGTCCTACTTTATCCGCAATCCAGAATCTTCCCCGCCCCACTGTATGCGAAAGCCCAGAAAAGATGCAAGATCAGGAAAAAATCCTTTCCTTCTTTGCCTAACCTTTCTAATATCACGGCACGCGAACAAAATCTGCGCGGGTCGTGGGTTTGTTTCCCCGGCGACCCCCGGAAAGCATCACGGGAGGTATCATGCGAAACGTCTTGCGCTGGGCCTGGGCGCCCGCCGTGGCGGCGGGCATCCTCATCGTTGGCCTGTCCAGCCCCTTCTGGGCCGGCGGCCAACCCAAGGATACCAAGGCCCTGGACAAAACCCTCAACGCCACCTTGAAGGACGTCATCAATCACGGCGCCGGCTTGTTCAACAAGTACCGCGACCACAACGGCTGTTACCGTGTTTTCGACGGCGCCCTGCGCACCGCCCGGCCGTTGCTCGGCCACCATCCCGATCTGCAAAAAGCCATCGACGCCGGCCTGGCCGAGGCCGAGCAATTGCCCAGCGTCACCGATCGCGCCTTCGCCCTGCGCAAGGTCCTGGACGGCGTCCGCGCCAAACTGGGTCCACCGGATGTTCCCACCAAGGACAAAGACAAGAAAGTCGAACCCAAGGACAAGGACAAAAAGATTGAACCCAAGGACAAGAAGATAGAGCCCAAGGACAAGGACAAAAAGGTTGAACCCAAGGCAACCTTATGGAAGCGGCTGGGCGGCGAGGGCAACGTCCGCAAAGTGGTGGACGAATTCGTGGCCACCGCCGGCGCGGACCCCAAGGTCAACGTCACGCGCGACGGCAAGTATAAACTGGACGACGAGGCCGTCAAGGGGCTGAAGCAAAAGCTGGTGGAGTTCGTCAGCGCCGGCACCGGCGGCCCGCTGAAATACACCGGCAAGAGCATGAAGGAAGCCCACAAGGGCATGATGATTACCGATGCCGAGTTCAACGCCGCCGGCGGGCACTTCAAGAAAGCGCTGGAAAAATTCGGGGCCAAACCCGCGGACGTGGACGCCACCATGAAAATCCTCGGCGGCACGCGCAAGGACATCGTCGAAGTCCCCAAGAAGAAGAAAAAAGTTGACGACAAGAAAAAGGAGGACGAGAAAAAGCAGCCGCCCAATACCGCCAAGGTGTTCGGCAAAGTGACTTTCACCAACGGTCAGCCCGCCCCGGCCGGCTACTTGACGTTCGTGGGCGAGGACAAGTCCAAGGTCAGCACGTACATTTTTCCCGACGGCACCTACTCCTTCAAAGCGTTCTTGCCCAGGGGAATGTACAAGGTCACCATTGAGCCCGGATTGAAGGACGATCCTTTGACGGTAAAGAACGTGCCGATCCCCGCCCTCTACCGCAACCCGGCCACTTCTCCCTTGCAAGTGGAAGTGCTCACCGGCACGCAACGATATGATATCCAGCTGGAACCAAAGAAAGGGACGTGACTCCTTTAACAGTTTGTTTTCCCATGAGGGCGTCAGGCATTTCCGCAAAGCAAAGCTTTCAGCGATCAGCTTTCAGCGATCAGCTATCAGCCGGCTGACCGCTGAAAGCTGACCGCTGAATGCGACTTCTTTTTTTCTTCAATCATGCTCCTCAACATCGCGCAACTCGGGCAGCCGATCTTATGGCAGGTGGCCAAGGACGTGCCGCCCCCGGAGATTCCCACGCCGGCCTTTCAACAATTCCTGCGCGACATGCGCGAGACGCTGGCCGAAGCGAAAGGGGCGGGCCTGGCCAGCCCGCAGGTGTTTGCCGACCGGCGGATGTTCCTGGCCGCCGTCCTGCCGCCGGCCCAGACTGACGGGCCGCCGCAGGTGGAGGTATTCATCAATCCCCGCTTTCTCGGCGCCTCCCAGGAAACTGGTTTCGCCTGGGAAGGCTGTTTGAGTTTTATCGAGCTTCTGGTGAAGGTGGAACGGCACAAGGCGGTCCGCATTCAATACCTCAATGACGGGGGGGAAGCGAAAACCTTGGACCTTTACGATTTCCCCGCGCGCGTCGTCCAGCACGAATACGACCACCTGGAAGGCATCTTGACCATCGACCGGGCGTCCTCCCGGCGGCACATCGTCAAGGCCTCGGAGATCGAGACCGTTTTGGAGAAAGAGAAGAAAAGTGAAAATGGAGGATAGAGGATGGAGGATAGAGAATCAAACTCTATCCTCCATCCTCTATCCTCCATCCTCAATCCTTGGTTTGTCGCGGCGAATCTTGTACACATGGCTGGCCAGGCCGTGCAGCGATTCGCCGGCTTCCATGAGGGTTTCCGTCAACGTCGGGTGCGGATGGATGCACAGGGCCAGATCGCGTGCGGTGGCGCCCATCTCGATGGCCACCACGCCCTCGGCGATCAACTCGCCCGCGCCGGCGCCGACCAGGCCCACGCCCAGAATCCGGTCGCTGGCCGGT
>CAZFGM010000269.1:0-9097 GCA_964518515.1 uncultured Alcaligenaceae bacterium
GTGCCCCTTTTGCTGACGCCTCTCTTCGTCTTTTCGCTGTTCCATGTCGGTTGCAAGCCCACCCCATACACGTCCAAGATCAGCGGCGATGGCTACCTGTTTTGCTTCTGGAATGTGGAAAACCTCTTCGACGATCGCCTCGACGGCCGCACCGGGCCCGGTGACAAGGAATACGACGCCTGGCTGGCCGGCCATCCCGAAATCCTCAAGCTGAAACTCGCCAAGTTGACCGAGGCTCTGCTCAAGCTCAACGACGGCAAGGGGCCGGACATCCTCGCCTGTGCCGAGGTCGAAGGAGTCCGGGCCGCGGAGCTTTTGCAAAAAGCCCTCAACGACAAATTGTCCGATGCGGCGTTGCACTACACCTCGGTGCTGATGAAGGAAGTGTCGTCGGGCCGGCACATCGCGCCGGCCATCCTGACACGCTTGCCCGTGGTCAAGGACAAGACCCGCCTGCACGGCAAGCGCCAGCGCATCCTCGAAGGCCATCTCCAGGTCGATGGCAAGCATCTGGTCGTGCTGGCCGCGCACTGGACGTCGCGGCTACGGCCGGGCAGCGACAAGGGACGGGCCGATTATGCCGACACGCTCTACGGCGTCTTCCGGGCCATGCACACCAGCAACAAAGACGTGGACCTGCTCATCTGCGGCGACTTCAACGACAACCCGCGCGACGTCAGCGTCACACAACACTTGAAGGCAACTTCGGATGTCAAGGCGGTACAAAAAAATCCCCGTCCGCCGTTGTTATACAATCTGCTGGCTGACAAGGACCCGACGGCGGGCTTCGGAACCCACTACTACAACCATTGGTCCATTTTCGATCAAATCGTGGTGTCGCCCGGAATGCTGGACTCGGCCGGCTGGAGCTGCGATCCGGCCTCGGTCAAAACCATCAATACGCTGTCGAAACCGGGAGACCGCCTGGGCCGGCCCTGGCGCTTCGGCGGCGAAAAGGACGCCGGACCGCGCGGCTACAGCGACCATTTCCCGGTCACCGTGCGGCTGAAAGTGCATTGATTTTACCTGCCGCTGGCGGATAATGTGGCGGCAAGTTTTTATACTTCACGCGGTGGGAATTGAGACATTTAGCCGGCGAGCTCGCTCGCCGCGGGCAGGATCCAGTCCACGGCGAACAAGCTCGCCGGCTAAATAGCTCGCAGGATTACTTGCCGATTCGGCCGGTTGGAAACCGGCCGCAGCCTCACTTCCCGTTTCCGGGAACAAAAACGGGAGGGTAGCTTGAAAAACGCAGTGGGCTTCCTAAATTTTTCTGAAAGGAATCTCGTTCCTCCACATGGTTCCGCCTCGATAGCCCTTCTGTTCCCCACGTCGCGGCGCTTCCACCAGAAAGGTCTTGGACATGGAACTTCCCAGTCGTCCCAAAAACGACCGGTATACCCCTCGGGGTCGCTACCTGGAACTGGAACGTCGCCTCCGCGCCAATCCGTTGACGCCCAACCTCTCCGCGCTAGTGTGTTATGCCTTTGACATGCGCACGCGGCTGGGTCCGTTTTTGTTCGCCGACATGGGGGTGTTGACGGCGGGTCCGCGGGCCGTGGCCGGCGCCCTGGTCGGCGCCGGCTTCGCCAAGACACGCGTGGTGATGCGGCAATGGAACCCCAACTTCCGCGCCCACCGCGCCCGCCTCGACGGCGCTCCGCCGGACATGCTCCTGGTGAGCAGCATGCAAATCCACAGCGCTAACGCTTACGAGATGATTGCCGACGCCTACAAGCTCGGCGAGCACCGGCCGTTCATCCTGGCCGGCGGCGCCAAGGCCATCTATGAGCCGTGGGATTTCTTCGGCGTCGGTCCCGACGGCCGCGCCAGCGCCGACGTCGTTGCCACCGGCGAGGAGTTCGTCATCCTCGAGCTTTTGGAACGCATCCTGGCGTTCAAGGGGGAAGGCGAGCCCATTCGCAAGACCTTCCATCGCCTGCGCCGCTCGGGCCTCTTGGACGACATTCCCGGCCTGGTGTTCCGCGAGGGGGACGAGAAGGCGCCCTTGGGCCGGCTCATCAACACCGGCATCCAGCGCCTGGTCCAGGACCTCGACGAGCTGCCGCACCCGCTGGCCGCCATGGCCCTCCTGGAGCCGAAACATAAACGGCAAACCCTGTCGTACAAGCCGCTGGCCCTGCACCAGGTCAAGAAGTTCGCCAGCGTCATCGCTCTGGTGACCACGCACGGCTGCAAGTTCCACTGCCCCTATTGCCCCATCCCGGCGTACAACCAGTTCACTTTCCGCTACAAGAGTCCCGACCGCCTGCGCGACGAAGTCCGGGCACTCGCCGAACAGACCGGCATCCAGGCCTTCTTCGGCACCGACGATAACTTCTTCAACAACCGCGAGACCGTCGAGGAAGCGTTCACCTCCCTGAGCAAAGGGACCATCCACGGCAAGCCGTTCCGCGACACGGTGTTTCTCGGCACCGAAGCCACCGAATTCGACGTCTACAAGAACCAGGACTTATTGCCCCTGTGCCGCGACGGCGGTTTGCGGGCCATCTGGTTCGGCATCGAGGACATGACTGCCGAGCTGGTCAAGAAAGGCCAGAGCCCGGAAAAAACCAAGACCCTGTTCGAGCTGTTGACCCGCCACGGCATCTGCCCCATGCCGATGATGATGCACCACGACGGCCAACCGCTGTACTCGCGCGGCAACCTCTATGGCCTGCTCAACCAGGTCAACTTCCTGCGCAAGGCCGGCTCCGTCACCGTCCAGGTCACCATCCTCACCCCCTCCGTTGGCAGCAAGGGTTTCGAGGAGCCCTACGAAAAAGGCATGGTCCTCGACGAAGTCCACGGCGAGAAGGTGCAAGATTACCAGTACGACGGCAACCACTGCGTCGCCACCGAGGACCCCAACCCCTGGCGCAAGCAGCTCAACATCATGCTGGCCTACGCCGCCTTCTACAACCCGTTCAACTTCCTCAAGACCCTGGCCCAGTGGAAAGACCCCCTGTGGAGCTTCCGCCTGCTCTTCCAGGTCTACGGCATGGTCGGCCTGGTGAAGTCGGTGTGCCAGGCGTCGAAGTGGCTGTTTAACCTGTGGCGCGGGCCGATCACGAAAAAGACCGCCGTGCCCCGGCGCAAGCTGGACATGGTGCCGCCGCCCGTCACGCCCGCGGCCGTGGCCCGGAGCGTGCAGTATCAGTCGGTTTAACAATTCTCGATGTTTAGCGAGGAGCCGGAGGCGACCGCGCCTGGTCGCCTCCGGCTCCCCGCTAAACGTCGTTCCTTACGAATTATTTAACCTTTCCTCCTTGTTATCCCGCGTTTTTGCCGGGTATACTACATAACCCCGCGGGAGGGCGGTTTTCTCGTCTCCCCACCCGAGGTCGAACGAACCTGGCCTGCTGGTAATATCGTTTGCCCTGCCTTGTTTTTCCTTGTTTCGCCCCCAAGGAACTTGCTATACTAAAAGAGGTAATCCAATGTTTGGATTAGGTCCCCTGGAATTGGTGGTGCTGGCCCTGTTGGGCGTGGTTTTGTTCGGCAAAGGCTTGCCGAAAATCGGCCATAGCCTGGGTCAGACGATCACGCAGTTCCGCAAAGGCGTCAAGGGCATCGAAGATGACCTGGACGGGTCTGTCCCGGTAAAAGGGCCAACCACTGGCCCAAACCCGCCGGCTCCCAAATTTGGATAGGCGGCAGAGGTTATTTATCCCGCACGAGGAAGCCATGCAACATTCGTTGTTTGCCATTTTCGGTCTGGGCCCGATGGAAATCGTGGTCCTGGTAGTCCTGGGCGTGCTGCTGTTCGGCAAGAATTTGCCGAGCATGGGCCGCTATATCGGCAAGAGCATTGTGGAATTCAAGAAAGGCGTGAAGGGCCTGGAAGATGACGTGGAAGGAGGCGCCGCGCCGCGGGCCGACGCCCCGCCGCAAGACCAGCACCTGCGCCCACCGCAGCGCGTCTCGGTCACCGCGCCCAAATTCGAGGATGTCCCGCCCGCCCCAGTGCCCGGGGACCTGGCCCGCAAGACCTTCAACAACCCGACCTAGACACCGCGCAGGAAAGCGTCCGCCACCACGACCACGCCCCGGAGATTAAGCCGGCGGCTTGGCGCGGCCTTTTTTCGTTTCCAAGGGAAGATTGAGCATTCTTCGGCAGAGCCGAGCCCCGTAAGGGGCCGGGTTGCGGCCACTTCAACCCGGTTGCTTACGCAGCTCGGCTCGCCGACCAATGTATCAATCGGCGCCGCGTGACGTATAGTTCTATCCTCCTTGAAACCCGCCTGCCGTTGCGACAGGAGATAACCATGCGATTCGTGCCCCGAGGAAGAACGGTGGTCCCTTTGTTGGCGGTAGTTTTCCTGGCCGTGAAGCCCGGGCTCGGTTTCAGTCGCCCGGCCCACAAACTGGCCCTGGCCGACTATTTCGGCCAATTCCTGCCGAAAAAACTCAACGATTGTAAGACCTGCCACCTGCCCGATCCACCGGGACCTGCCAAGACGGGAGAGGATTCGGAAAAGCCGCACAATGTCTTCGGCGCCCGCGTCAAAGCGGTGCGGCAAGAACTGAAAAAGGCCGGCAAGAAATCCAACCTCGACGCTCGCCTCGACGCCCTATTGAACGAGGACAGTGACGGCGATGGCGTCAGCAACCTGGTGGAAATCCTGTCCGGACATTTTCCCGGCGATGCCAAGGATCGGCCGACGGCCGCCGAACTGGTCGAGGCCAAGAAGCTCGTGGCCGCCTTCCTCAAGATGCGCAACGGCTACCCCTGGCGGCCGTTCGAGGTCGTGCAGCGGCCGGCCGTGCCGAAAGTGAAAAACACAGCCTGGGTGCGCAATCCCATCGACGCCTTCATTGCCGCCGAGCATGAGGAGCTGGGTTTGAAACCCCGGCCCGAAGCGCCCCGGCCGGTGCTGTTGCGCCGCGTCTACCTCGACCTGATCGGCTTGCCGCCCACGCCGGATGATCTGCACGCCTTCCTGAAGGACCCTTCGCCGGATGCGTTTGCGAAAGTCGTTGATCGCCTGTTAGCCAGTCCGCAGTACGGCGAGCGCTGGGGCCGGCACTGGATGGACGTCTGGCGCTACAGCGACTGGACCGGCTACGGAGCGCAAATCCGCGACAGCCAGCCGCACATCTGGCGCTGGCGCGACTGGATCGTTGAAGCGCTCAACCAGGACAAGGGCTACGACCGCATGATCCTGGAAATGCTGGCCGGCGACGAGCTGGCGCCCGACGATCCGCAAGCCCTGGCCGCCACCGGCTATCTGGTCCGCAACTATAAGCTTTTGAGCCGCGAGAAGTGGATGCAGGACACCGTCGATCACACCGCCCAGGCTTTCCTCGGCATCACCCTGGGCTGCGCCAAGTGCCACGATCACATGTACGATCCGATCCTGCAGAAGGAGTATTATCAGGTGCGGGCCATCTTCGAGCCGCATCAGGTCCGCATCGACCGCCTTCCCGGGCAGGCCGATCCGGGCAAAGACGGCCTGGCGCGGGTGTTCGACGCCGATCTGAAAACACCCACCTTTTTTTACATCCGCGGCGACGACCGCACACCGGACAAATCGAAGGCGCTGCCGCCGGGCGTGCCGGAAGTGATCGGCGGACGCTTTGACGTTCAGCCGGTGTCGTTGCCATTGTCGGCGATCAGCCCGGACAAGCGTGCTTTTGTCATTCGGGAATTGCTTCTGGCAAATGCGGAGGCCCAGACCAAGGCACGAGCCGCTCTGGAGGCATTGAAGAATGCTTCGCCGAACCCGGCCAAGGAAAAAGTGGAGCTGGCCGCCTTGGAATTTTCCCTGGCCGATTCCAGGCAGCAAGCGCTGGCAGCGGTCCTGGGCGCTGAAAAAATTGAAGACGCCGGCCTAGCGAATACGCAAGTATGGAAAAAAGCGGCCCTGGCGGCTAACAAAGCTCAGCGACAGGTCGCTTTATTGGAAGCCCGGCACAAACTTCTTTCCGCTGAGTTGCAGATACCTCCGCCCAAGGGCAAGAAAGTCGATCCGAAAAAAGCCATCGCCGAGGCCAAAAAACAGCTCGCCAAGGCCGAAGCGGATCTCAAACAACCGCCCTCGACCACTTTCATCAAGCGGGCAGTAAAGACGTATCCCGCCCAGAGCACCGGCCGCCGCCTGGCCTTCGCCCGCTGGATCGCCGATCGGGAAAATCCGCTGACCGCCCGCGTGGCGGTGAACCACATCTGGCTGCGGCATTTCGGCCAGGCCCTCGTGCCCTCCGTGTTCGACTTCGGCCGCAACGGCCGGCCGCCGTCGCACCCGGCCCTGCTCGACTGGCTGGCCGCCGAGTTCATGGACCCCGCGCCGGCGCGCGGGGGCCGTCAGGCCCCTGGTTCCGGCAACCCGCCACCGGGGGGCTTACGCTCCCCGCTCGCCAAAGCTTGGAGCATGAAGCATCTCCACCGCCTCATCGTCACCAGCAGCACGTACCGGTTGGCTTCCACGCCCGACGCCGCCAATGCCGTTCTCGACCGCGACAACAAGTACCTGTGGCGGATCGTGCCGCGCCGTCTCGAAGCCGAGGCGGTGCGCGACAGCATCTTCTTCGTCGCCGGCAAGCTCGACAAGACCATGGGCGGTCCGGACATCGACTATCCGCAGGCCCTGACCGTGCCGCGCCGCACCCTCTATTTCCGCCACGCGGCCGAGAAAGAATCGGTGTGGATGCAGATTTTCGACGGCCCCTCGGTCACCGAATGCTACGAGCGCAAGCCGAGCATCGTGCCGCAGCAGGCCCTGGCCCTGTTCAACAGCGCGGTGACGCTCCAGCACGGCCGCCTTCTGGCCCGCAGGATTGCCGGGCAAACCAGCGACCCGACCGCCTTCGCGACCGCCGCCTTCGAGCACGTCCTGTCCCGCCCGCCGACCGCCGCCGAACGGGCCGAATGCGCGCAATTTCTCCAAGAGCAAACGCAACGCTTGCGGCAAAGCAAAATAGCCCCGGCCGGAAACGCCCCCGACGGCCGGCAGCCCTCCGCCGATCCCGCCGTCCGAGCCCGCGAAAACCTCGTGCATGCGTTGCTGAATCATCACGAGTTTGTGACCATTCGATAGGGTTCGCGGCCGCAACCAGCAAAATAGCGGGACGGCGGTTACCGGCTCAGGACGGGGGATTTCTGGTCCGGGGATTTTTCCGGAGAGGGAGAAGAATACTCCGGCTGCACGAACGGCGTCGCCACCATGCCCGGCAGCGTTTGCCAGTAGGGGTCGGCGAATTCATCCAGGCCGAACTCGATGGTGGCCGGATCGCGGCGCAGGCGGAAACTGCGGCCGAGCCGGTCCCACAGCGACAGCACCGACGCGTAGTTCGAGTGGGTTTCCACTCCCCAGCGCGAGTGATGGACCTTGTGCATGTCGGGCGTGACGAGCAGCCAGCGCAGCCGGCGATCCCAGCGGCCCAGGCTGATGTTGGCGTGATGGAACAGCGTTAAGGCCAACAGAACCGAATCATACACCAGAAAATGCCAGACCGAGAAACCGAGGAGCGGAATGAGGCCCAGGCGCAGCCCGGCCGACATCAGGTGCTCGCCCAGGTGAAAACGGATCGCCGTGGTCGCGTCCATGTGGGTATCGCTGTGATGCATGCGATGGAAGCGCCACAGAATCGGCAACCGGTGATTGGCGCGATGCCAGAAATACGTCCAGGCGTCGAGCATTAGTAGGGCCAGGATAAACCCCAAGGGTTCGGGGACCGCCACGGCATGGAACAAGCCTATTTCCTGGTTCTCCGCCCAGGCGGCCACGGTCACGGTGGCCAGACCGAAGGCCAGGGCCAGAATCACGGTGTTGGCAAAGCCCAGGGTCAGGTTGCGTAGGCCGTGGCGCAGGCGGCGGCGGTCGGGAGCGAAGAAGGGCAGCCAGCTTTCCCAGGTCCAAAAAAGAATCAGGGCCCCGGCCAGGACCAGGGTTTTCGGCGAAGCCAGTTTCTCACCTAGACAGGTAAGGGATTCGAACAGGCTGCTCATGATTTCCTTTCCGAGCAGCCGTTCTTTCCGTAGCAGGCACACTCCGTGTGCCGTCGCTTTGGAAATTTACTGCTGCTTCGGTTTGCGGCACCCGTCTTCGTCCACGGGCTTTTTGTAATTCGGGTATTCCGCGGGACCTTTCGGAACCGTCATAAGGGCGGCGACGGAAAACACCCCCCCCAATAACATCGCGCTAACAACGGCGGGCAGGGAGTACCCTTGCCACGTCCGCAATACATCCACCAGAAGGAAAAGGATCAATAAGCCGTGGACCGCCAGGCTTTCTTGGGGTGCCGTCAGCCAGCGCGAGATTCCCCGCGGGCATTCCAGGTTGCCGGCTTGATACTGGTACTCGTGGAAGATCACGATGCCCAGGCTGGCGGCGGCCAGCGGCAAGGCCAGCAAACTAATCAATCCGGGCCGCCATCCCCGCACGCTGATGCCGATCCCCAGCACCGCCACCACCCCCATGATGAACGTCCGCTGGTACAGGCACAGCGGGCAGGCGTTAAGGCTCAGGGCCAGGCTCAACAGCAGGCTGCCGCTAAGGGCCGCCAGACTCACCGCCCAGGCCGCCCAGGTCCATACCGTCGAGCCCCAAGCCGAAGCCGCGTTGGTTTCCGGGATAGTCATGGTCGTAAACCTCTTTTCTTGAATACCCGCTTCATTTCCAGGACTATCCCTCATGGTATCCCAACATAAACGGGCAAAAAATGGCATTCGCAAAATGGTTATGAAGAGGCCAAAAGCCATTAGAAAAGGTTATGGCCTTCAACACATGAGAGGTTCCCAGGTTGTGGCGATACTTCGTCCTCATCCGCCGGCACTATCTCACGGCACGGTTTTTTGGTGGTTGACAGTTTGAACCATAATTAAGATCGGGCACATTTGGACACAAGTTTACGTATCACAAGATAGTTATGTCTTACGATCCTACAGCGACTTTCTGGGAAGAACTGTCAACCACCGTACACTATCTTGTTCACTATCACTTGAGATAGTGCCTCATCCGCCGATGAGCACGAGACTCCGAAGGGCACGACACGGTTTGTAATTCAGGCGCTATTTCTGTAGGGAACGGCCTCTGTGCCGTTCCGGTGGGACGGGATCCCGGCAAACCCAGGGAACGCCACGGAGGGCGTTCCC
>CAZFGM010000270.1:0-3975 GCA_964518515.1 uncultured Alcaligenaceae bacterium
GCTCAGCCAGCAAGGGGATGTCAAAGACTTTGTCGCGGTCATGGGCTTCCTCTTCTTCCAAGAGATCGAGCAACAGTGTTGCAAGCCCGGCCTCTTGCAGGACGCCGGCCACGAACTGATTGCGGGGGCTGAAACGCCCGCTGCCGCTTCCATGGGCAAACGCGATCACTCCTCGGGCGCCTGTTGGCAGAGTCAAGATGCCGCACAATCTTCGCCTGCCGGAAGGGATTTCGACTTCGCGTTCTAGCTTGATGGCCATGTCATAGCTCCTCAATGCCCCTCAAATGGTTAGCCTCAGGATACGTGATTGGGATTTCGTCTCATGCTGGGTTGCTTGGAAAAGGTTGGACAGTTTCCGACTCTGCAGCCTTCCTGCAAATCCGACAAAGGCGGTCACCGACGCTTTCGCCGCAGAGGTATCGCATTGTCTTGGCCAGTAGGGGAGCGATCTGGACGACTTCCAACGACGGGTTCGCTGTGACGGGTATGCTGTCCGAGGTCAACAGTTTGCCGAGGCGGCTAGCAGTCAATCGGTCCATGGCGCCGGGAGCCATGACCGCATGGGTGAAGGCGGCGAGCCGGGGGTCCAGGTGCAGCCGGGTCAAAAGGCGCAGGTACGCGCGGAAGCGTTCCAACGTCGCTTCAGAGACTGGGGCTGGGAATTCCACGCCGGACCTCTAAAGGAAAAGATGCCAACGCACCAAAAATTGGGCGCAATAACTCAATTGGATAATAACCGCGGCGGGTGTTGGGTACTAGAAAAATAAGCCCTCTTTACGGTTATCCCAACGATTGTCTACCATGATGACTACTTGGACATTTATTCGGCGGGCGGCTTGTCCCCGCCGGGATAAACCCGGCGGCTCGTTGGCTCAATCCTCCCCGCGTGCGCGAAACGCGCAGGCGTATGGTAGGGGAAATTTTCATGGCGCAGGGATATTCCCACCCACGGCGGTCGCATTTTTGGTTGGCGCTGGTGCTGACGGCGTCGGCCACCATCGGCCTGTGGTGGCTCTTGAGCCGGCACTGGACCTGGGCGACGTGGATCGGCTGCTGGCTGGTTTCCATCAATGTGATCGCGTTCGGGTATTATGCCTACGACAAGAGTTGCGCGGAAGCCAGCAAGCGGCGGGTGCCGGAGCTGGTGCTGCACGGCTTAACGGCCGCCGGCGGCAGCGTGGGCGCCTACGCGGGCATGAAATTGTTTCGCCACAAGACGATTAAAGGGAAGTTCCGTATCCTGTTCTGGTGTATCGTCCTGTTGCAGCTGACGCTGGCCATCTGGATCATCAAGATCGTATGGTGGTGAGCACACCCTTGACGCGAGTGGAGAAAAACAGAACACAACTTGTTTTCAGGTTGTCAGTTGTGACGATTTCCACTCACGCCAACGGTTTTTCCAGTTGACGTAAGTGGGTGAATGACACAAACCACTGTAACCGCAGGCTTTAGCCTGCGCGGCTGGCGGCTGGTAATGGCCTGGTTCAAAAACAGCTGCATTTTGGTTGCAGATTTACTTCGTGATACGTAATGCGTTGCGGGGGGTGTGAACGATTTGCACAGCAATTTTCACAGAAACGGGCATGGCTCAAGAATGGCAATGGTGTTACCTTCCCTTGAACCATGCCGGGCAATCGATGCGATGCGTTTTAAACCACCGCAGGCTAAAGCCTGCGGCTACAGTGGCTTGTGGAAGTAAGTTTAGAGGTACCATTCAACAAAGGCAGGCAGTTATGGCTGTTCCCAAGAGACGGATGTCGCCGGCCCGGCAAGGCAGTCGCCGGAGCCATCATCACCTCAAGCCCCGGCAAAATACCTACTGCAACCGCTGCGGCAACGCCATTTTGCCTCATGCCGTGTGCTGGAATTGCGGTTGGTCCAACGTCCAGCGCCGCGAGCTGGTCGTCGTCGAGACCAAGAAAAAGGAGAAATGAGCGATGCAGATCGCCCTGGACGCCATGGGCGGCGACCATGCTCCGGGTCCGATCGTCGCCGGCGCCGTGCAGGCGGTGCAGGCCGACCCGGCGTTGCGGGTGGTTTTAGTGGGCGATCAAGGCCAGGTGGAACCGCACCTGGCCGGGGCCGAGACCCTGCGCGACCGGCTGGAAATCTTCCATTGCAGCCAGGTCATCACCATGGAAGAAACGCCGGTCTTGGCCCTGCGGAAAAAGCCGGACAACTCGATCAGCCGCTGCTGGCAACTCTTGGCCGAGCGCAAGGTGGACGCCATCGTCAGCGCGGGCAACACGGGGGCCCTGGTCGCCAGCGGGCTGCGGCTACGGCTGTTTTTGAAAAACGTACGCCGCCCGGGCATCGCCGCCGTCATGCCGACGTTGCGCGGCCCGTGCGTCCTTCTGGACGTGGGCGCCAACGTCAATCCCAAGCCCGAGCACCTTTTTCAATACGGCGTCATGGGCGGCATCTTCGCCCGGCACATCTTGCAGCGCGAGCAGCCCACCATCGGCCTGATGAACATCGGCGCCGAGGAAGCCAAGGGCCACGACCTGGCCAAGGAAACCCACGCCCTGTTCAACGCCAGCGCCCTGCGCGAGCGCTTCATCGGCAACGTCGAGGGCCGCGACATCAATAAGGGCGTCTGCGACGTTATCGTCACCGACGGTTTCGTCGGCAACGTTGTCCTCAAGGTGTGCGAGGGGGTCTTCGAGTTCGCCATGAAAATGGCGGGCAAGGAACTGCTCGAGACATTGAAGTCCGAACGCGCTTTGGGCCAGCAGGCCTTGCAAAACCTCATCACGCGCTACGACTACAGCGAGCACGGCGGCGCCCCGCTGTTGGGCATTGACGGCATCTGCATCATCTGCCACGGCAGCTCGGGGGAGCGGGCCATCAAGAACGCCCTGGCCGTGGCCGCCCGTTACGCCGCCGCCGGCCTGAACGCCAAGATCGTCGAAGAGCTGGAAGCGGGGCCCAAGGTCGGCGGCGAGGAAGAGTAGGGTTCATGATTCACCTTCGGCCAGAACATTACTTTCAAGCCGCTCGGGAACGGATCGAGCAAGCCCAGATTCTTTATTCGCAACCGAGGAGTTATTCCCTTGCCATGTATGTTGCTGGCCTGGCGGTAGAATGTTTGCGGCGTGCTTTCAAAGCAAGGAAAAATCCCGCCTTTGACGAAAAACACGATCTGCACCGGTTGTTCAAGGCAAGCGGATTGGGAGAAATGGAGGAAACAATTCCAGGCCTCTCCAAAGAACAAAGGGAAACATCCCGATGGACTCTTCGCGCCTTGATTAACACCATGGCCATTTTGTGGTCCAATACTTATAGGTTTGCAGGAGAAGATCGGGTGCGCGCCCATTTGAAAAATAACCCGCTGTTGCGAAAGGGAATCAAAGGCGATATTTTGAAAGGAAATGCCAGGCGGTTGCTGGAAACCGCCCGGCAATTTATGGAGAAAGGAACATCCCTGTGGACCTCAAGACCAAAGCTCGAAGACTTTTGAAAAGAGCCTTTCCCCCTCCCGCCCAAATCACCCTTGATGATGAACAAGGCCTATCCGGTGTGGTGCGGTCCCCCCGTTTTCGGGGAATGGATTTCCTTGATCGGCAAAAATTGCTCTGGGAAGTCCTCGATAATGAATTAAGTCCTGAGGAGCGAAAGCACATTGCCATTATCCTGGCAGTATCCCCAGAAGAAGAAATCGCTCAATTGACCAACGACCATCCAAACAAATAAATAAGGAACGCCCTGCCCAAGAACAAAAGCAGCGATTTCTGGAGGCCAGTTATCGCCTGATCCGGAAAGGTGTTTCTTTATTTATGGACCTCCTGATAAAAGCTCGCAAGCTCTTGAAAAAAGTCCCCCGGATCAAGTAAAACTACGGAACGAAAATGGCCTAATTGGCTACGTGATCTCCGCGCGCTTTAAGGGCCTTGATTCGATGGAACGATTGGAAAAGATTTGGCAGGTCCTGGACAAGGAATTGACCGCTGACGAAAACCGCCGGATCGTCATGAT
>CAZFGM010000270.1:4075-9062 GCA_964518515.1 uncultured Alcaligenaceae bacterium
GGCAGGTCCTGGACAAGGAATTGACCGCTGACGAAAACCGCCGGATCGTCATGATTCAATGGCGGGTCGCTAACCCGTCTTCGTTCTTCGGGGTTCAATTCCTGGATTGCCAATGGAAAATTGTTTGGAGAACTTGGAAAGTCTCACCAACAGCCAATGAGGTCCCAGCGTGAAAACGGCCTTCCTCTTTCCCGGCCAAGGCGCCCAGAGCGTTGGCATGGGCCAGAAGTTGTACGAAACCCTGCCCGCGGCCCGGGGGCTGTTCGACGAGGCCGCCGACCTTCTCGGTTACAAATTAATCGAGGTGTGCGTCCGGGGTCCCGCGGAAAGGTTGAACGCCACGGTGGTCAGCCAGCCGGCGATCTTCGTCGCCAGCCTGGCGGCCCTGGAAAGCCTGCGGGCCAGTCAACCCGAAGTCGAAAAAGATTGCCTGGCCACGGCGGGCTTGAGTCTGGGGGAATACACGTCCCTGGTCTTTGCCGGGGTGATGAGTTTTGCCGACGGCCTGCGGCTGGTGCAGCGTCGCGGCGCGGCCATGCAGGCCGCTTCCGACGCCACCCCCAGCGGTATGGTCAGCGTCCTCGGACTCGAACCGGATAAAGTGGAGCAGCTTTGTGCCCGAGCCCGCACGGCTGGATTGATGGAGATTGCCAATCTGCTCTGCCCCAGCAACATCGTGGTCTCAGGAGCCAAAGCCGCCTGCGACGAGGTGGAGCGGCTGGCCCCCGAGTTCGGAGCGCTGAAGACGATCCGCCTGGCGGTGGCCGGCGCCTTTCACACCGACCTTATGCGTCCGGCGGATCAGGCCCTTGCGGCCGCCTTGGACAAGGTCGCTCTGCAACCCGCCCGCATTCCCGTCTGGTCCAACGTCGATGCCCGGCCGCACACCGACCCCCAGGAAATCCGCGCGTTGCTCGTGCGCCAGGTGTTGCAACCCGTGCGCTGGGAACAAACCATGCGCGGCATGTTGGGCCAGGGCATCGAGCGGTTCTACGAAATCGGCCCGGGCCGGGTGCTGACGCCGCTGTTGAAACGGATCGAGCGAAAGGGGGATTACCAGAATATTCCGGGGTGACCCCCCAGGCTCGCCTGCGGGCTTGGTTGGAAAAAAGACAAGATGTGGTTTTTTCCAGCGAATTACCTAACAATAGGGGCGAAGGGTAATTGCAAGTTAGGGAATATGGGAAAAAAGGGTTAAGCGCAAGGGCTTTCCTCTTTTCTTTTCCCCCAAAGTCGAATACCCTTTCTTTTTTGCCCCTCTGACGCGGCCTGAGCCGATTGCCCCGGCCACGCCGGCGTCAAGATGCCTTGCCCGTGGGTTGTATTCTGTGGTAGATAACCCGAGGCGGAAGCGGTTTTGCGGCGGCTAATCCCCCCTTGGGACTGGCCCGAGCCGCTTTGGGAGGATGCAATTGTGGCCACGACAGAAGAACGTGTTATCAACATCGTCTGCGAAAATCTCGGCGTGAATAAAGAGCAGGTCACGCGCAATACTTCCTTCACGGAAGACATCGGCGCCGACTCGCTCGACATCGTCGAGCTCGTCATGGAACTGGAAGAGGAATTCGAGATCACCATTCCCGACGAGCAGGCCGAGAAAATCAAAACCGTGGGCGAAGCGATTGACTACATCCAGCGGGAGTTGGACAAAAAATGACGCGGCGGCGGGTCGTCATTACCGGCATGGGAACGGTCAACCCGCTCTCCACGGACCTGAAGTCGTACTGGAACGGCCTGTTGGCCGGCCGCAGTGGTATCGGTCGGATCGAACTGATTGATACCGCCGCCTTCAAGGTCAAGATCGGGGGCGAGGTCAAGCACTGGAACCCCGACGCCCACCTGGAGGCCAGGACGGCCCGCCGGGTCGATCGCTTTACGCAATTCGCTCTGGCCTCGGCCCTTCAGGCCGTCAAGGACAGCGGCTTGGATTTCGCCAAGGAAGACGTCACCCGTTGCGGCTGCATCCTCGGCACCGGCATCGGCGGCCTCTCCGAGTACGAAGAACAGCACACCAAGTATCTGCACGGCGGCGGGCCGCGCGGCATCAGCCCCTTCGTCATTCCCAAGATGATGCCCAACTCCGCCCCGGGCAATATCTCCATCCTCTTCGGCCTGGGCGGTCCGAACACCGCCGTGGGCACCGCCTGCGCCTCGGCGGCCAATGCCCTCACCGACGCCCTGCGGACCATGCAGCGCGACGAGGCCGACGTCATGCTCTCCGGCGGCAGCGAGGCGGCCATCACCCACATGGGCCTGGGCGGTTTCATTTCCGCCCGCGCTCTGTCGCAGCGCAACGACAATCCCCCCGCCGCCAGCCGGCCCTTCGACCGCGACCGCGACGGCTTCGTTCTCAGCGAAGGCGCCGGCGTCGTGGTTCTGGAAGAACTGGAGCACGCCCGCCGCCGGGGCGCCCCCATTTACGCCGAGTTCCTGGGAGCGGCCAGCACCGCCGACGCCCATAACATCACCGCCCCCCTGCCCGACGGCAGCGGCGCCGCCCGCGCCATGAAACTGGCCCTCGGGGACGCCGGCGTCAACCCCGACGACATTCAATACGTCAACGCTCACGGCACGGGCACCGAGTTGGGCGACGCCGCCGAGACCCGCGCCCTCAAGCAGGTCTTCGGCGAGCACGCCCACAAGCTCATGATCTCCAGCACCAAGAGCATGGTCGGCCATCTCCTGGGCGCCTCCGGCGGCGTCGAGCTGATCGCCACCGCCATGACCCTCAAGACCGGGCACATTCATCCCACCATCAACCTGGACCATGCCGACCCCGAATGCGACCTCGACTACGTTCCCAAGACCGCCCGCGAGGTCCGCGTTCGCCGGGCCATTTCCAACAGCTTCGGCTTCGGTGGACATAACTGCTGCCTGGTGGTCGGGGTGATGTAGAGCTATTGCCCTGTGGGTCCAGCACCGTCCGAAAACCCGTCGATCAATTCCAGGGCGGCATTTGATCGGTACGGCGCGGCGTTGTAAGGCCTTCTCATTTCCTGGTTTACAAGCACACTGGGCTCCGTACCAATCAAATCCCGCGAGAGAGGGGAGCACAACTGATCAAATTCGCCATAACTAATTCAAAGAGAGGGTTTAATGGCAATCCAAGGCAGAGCCCCTTGGTATCCCCAAATTCCCCGCAGTTCGACGTGCCACTCGCGTCAAACCCAATAACCCTTGGCGTGAGTGGTGTCATCCGCAAATGCCTATAGGAACTGATCTTGTGGCTCGCAAGGTTCCACTCGCGTCAAATCCCTGCACACGGTGGAGGCCGCCTTCCTCACCCGGACCGATCAATTTCGCGAAGGCATTTGATCGGTCGGCGCGGCTTGTCTTTTCGCCCTTAGAAGATCATGTTCATGGAGGCCCCCCGTTTTCGGCCTGGCCAACCGATAACACCCTTTGGTGACGGACCAACGCTTTCCATGTTCCGCGCGGAACATTCGTCCACTTTTTTGGTTTTTTTCTGCAACTGACATTGACTCGGCCCTGTTGTTCGATCCTGCAACAGTTTTCTCACCAATCGCCATCCGGAACTCCCAGGCCATCAGCCCGGTCGGCCAGGCGTTCCAACGTCGTGGGATTGATGCTGTTGCTGACGCGCTTGGCATGACCATCGACAAAAACAAAATGGCAGACGCCGGGGTGCAAGCTGCCGAAAGACCAGGACCAATCGCGGGTGGTCTTGGCCAAGGGATAAAGTTCGCCGGCCGGCCGGATGCTGCTCCAGCCCGAGCCGTTATACATACAGCCATCCAAGCCGCCGTGGCCATAAGAACCCTCCGGGATGTTCTTGTCGCCCACCAGCAAAGTGTTGCTGGAACCGTCGCCGCTGATTATCTCCAGAAGGGAAACGCCTCGGTCCCAGGGGTTGTAAAATTGGAAGGCGCCGTTGGACTTAAAGAAATGACAATCGCAATCTTGCCAGGCGGTGCCGATGCAGCCGGCGTAATCGCCCAGGGCGCCCGGAACGTGGGGCGTGACCTCGAGGCAATGCCAGGTCGGGCCGCAAGGACCCAGGGGGCCCTCGACCCACTTTTTACAGCTGGAATCCCCCGAATAGCTCAGCGGCGGCGTGCCGGGTGACCGCCGCGACGGGCAGAAAAAGACGGGCACGATCGGTTCGCGCGCCTCTTTGCTTTGCTCGGCATAAGGTTTGGTTAAGTCCCAAGCGTCGCGCTCCGCTTGCCGCTCCACATAGGGAAAGATCAGCACGGCCCAGGTGGCGCTGCCGTTGTCGAGTCGGCCGGCCGGCAAATATTGTTTATTGTCATCGGCGTAAAGGTGAATCGCTTTTCCAATTTGCCCGAGGTTGTGCAGGCAGCTTGCCGCATTGGCCGATTCGCGCGCCCGTTGCACTGCCGGCATGGTCAAGCCGAATAGCAGGCCGATAATTGCCATCACCAGCAACAACTCCACCAGGGAAAAGGCCCGCCGGTTATTTTGAAAACTGGCCATGAAGGGCTCCTTATTTGTTGGGGATTCCTTTGGGGTCCGCAGGCGGAATTTCTGCGTCCACCATAGGACCTTCGCGAATGGCTGACATTGGGATTTTGAACTGGAACGCGCCGGGGCAGCCCACCGCCGATCCCGGCAACGTCAACTGCAAATACTTGATGTCTTTGTCCGGGGGTTGAAATACCAGGAGGTCGTAAGCAGGCTTTTGCCCCGGCAGCACAAAAGACTTGGCAATGCTTCGGGCTACCTTCACTCCCGGTGGAAAGGAAACCAGGGAATGTTTCCTTCCCAGGTTATCTTCGAGAAGGATGTCGCTCTGGGCCGACCAACTATTGTACTCTATCGTATCTTTACCCACATTCAAAACGCGAATAGAGATTTGCAAGAACTTATCCTTGGCCAGTTTGGCTTTGCCCGGCCCGGTTAATTCCACCCGGGCCAGCACAGCCTTATGAATGTTGACCTGCGCCGCGCCTTGTTTGATGCCGCCGTCGGATATATCCACCCAGGTGGAGTTCGGGTTTTTCAG
>CAZFGM010000271.1:0-9059 GCA_964518515.1 uncultured Alcaligenaceae bacterium
GCGGTGGGCAAGCCGCGCCGCCGCGGCACCAGCTTGGCCAGCAGCGCGCCCAGGCCGGGGAAATCGTCCGGCGTGGGCGGGGCATCCAGGTCTGGCCGATTGTGCCGATGCCCGGTCAGCATGTAATACAGGCCCCAGCCATGGCGGGGATGCTCGTGATTCATGCTGCGAATGAGACAATACTTGTCCGCCTGCCCGGCCAGCCGCGGCAGATGCTCGCAAATCTGAATTCCAGGAACCTTGGTGGCAATCGGCCGAAACTCGCCGCGGAAATGCGCGGGAGCATTGGGCTTCAGGTCGAAAGTTTCCAGTTGGCTCGGTCCGCCAAAGAGGTAAATCAAGAGGCACGATTTGGCCCGGCCCGCCGGCAAAGCGCGCGGGGAGGACGAGGCCGCCGCCGGGCCGAGCAAGTCGGGCAAACTCAGTCCCAAGGCCGCCAAGCCACCCACCTGGAGCATTTCCCGGCGGGTGAAACCGTCACAGGCGCGTTGCGCTTTGCCAATGAAGTGGAGCATAAAACCTGAGGATAAACGGACCCGGCTCTTTTCGCAAGCAAGAAAAACGCCAATCATTTTGAAAACCGAAAGCCACCCATGATGGCTCACCACTGCCTGGAAACGGGGAGGCTACATGATAAGATCGTGATTGAAGTTAGCCCGCAGCGCCAGCAAGGGGGAGCCTTGCTGGCGCTGCGGGCTCGGGAGAAGAATCATGTGCCACACCACGAAAGCCAGGTTTCTGGTCCTGTTCGGGCTGGCGGTTTCCAGCCTACCTTCCCGCGCCTTTGGCGCTAGGCCTGTCGAGCCGTTTCCTATGAATCGGGAGCAGCTCTACCTGGTGTTCGATCCGCGTCTGCGCGGGGTCGGCGACAACTGCGAGCTGCAACTGCACTCCTTCCAGCGCCACCCCGCCAATCCGGTGCTCACGCCGCAGTTTCCCTGGGAAAAGACCGGCATGCGGCTTGGCGGGACCGTGCTCTGGGAACCGGACAGCGGCCTGTTCAAGATGTGGTACTTTGCCGGCACCGGCAAGCGCTACCTCGGCTATGCCGAGAGCAAGGACGGCCTGCGCTGGACCCGACCCCGGCTGGGCTTGTATGAAATCGAAGGTTCCAAGGACAACAATATCTGCTTCGTCGGCGTTTACACGCCGGTGGTCTACCGTGACCTGGAAGCCGCCGATCCGGCGAAGCGCTACGTCATGTGGGCCTTGCAGACGCGCGATTCTCCCGACCGGGTCAAGGCCAACTACAGCGCCTATCGCTTTTACTCAGCGGACGGCAAGCGCTGGACGCGGTCCTCGAAGACGCCGGCGTTCCCTGGCCATCCGGCCAAATACAAGCCGGCCTATCCCGGCCAGCCGGACCGCCAGCTGGTGGATGGCGTGGGGGGCGATCACTCCTATACCTACTGGGTGCCGCCGCTCAAGAAGTTCGTGTGCTTTCATCGGGTCGAGCCGCCCAACCCCAAACCGCCTCCGGGCGTGGCGCCGGGGCGGGCGGCAACCCGCCGCCACTTCGCACGCTTCGAAAGCGGCGACGGCGTCACATGGAACACCGACCGCCCGACCTGGGCCTTTGTCCCCGACGAGAAGGACGACCTACACGATCCCTACCTTCAGTTTTACGGCCTGGGGTTCCATCCGGTCGGCGATTTCTACCTGGCCACCACCATGCTGTACCACAGCAGCGCCAAGAACGACCACCTGCAAGTCGGCCTGGCCTACAGCACCGACACGATTCACTGGCACCGGCCGTTTCGCGGCCAGTACCTTCTGCCCCACGGCGCCGAAGGGGAATGGGACTGGGGCCAGACGCGCCAGGCCGTGAACATTGTGGAAAAAGACGACCTGTGGTGGCTGTACTATGCCGGCACCCCCCATACCCACTACGACACGACGGTTCCGGGAAACTATTCCGCCTTTGGCCTGGCCCAGTTGCCGAAAGGCCGGGTCGTCTCGGCCCGCTGCTGGCGAAAAAAGGGCAGCTGGACCCTCGGGCCGGTCCGGCTGCCCGGCAAGCGGCTTTTTCTTAATGCCCGCGTGTACGACGAGCTGCGCGTCGCCCTCTTGGACGAGCGCGGCCGGCCGATCCCCGGCTATGAAAAGAAGATTCGCCTGGCGGACGCCACCCAGCTGCCGGTCGCTTGGGACGCCGGCGATTTGTCCGCGCTGAAGGGCAGGCCGGTCAAATTGCGTTTCGAGCTGAACAATGCCGAGATCTTCGGCTTCATCTGCCGCTAAGGCGGGCAGGAGGCGGTGCCGGCGGGAAATCCACCGGACGGATCGGCCCTTCCGGGGGACGGGCGGCGGCCAGCGGCTCGATGCGGACGTCGTCGAAATACACGGTGCCCAGGCCGGTCAGGGCGCAGGTGACGTGCATAACGCCGGAGGCCGGCACGCGGCGAAAGAGGGTGAATTGCTTCCACGGCGTCGGTTCCGTCAAGCGGACGGCCAGCGGTTCCCCTCCGGCGCTGTCGTAGAACAGGGCGCCGTCGGGCGACGCGGTGATCGGACCGGGCACGCGAACCCAGCCGCTGATCTTCACCAGGGTGCCCGGCTCGAGCCGGACGGGCGGGCTGTTGATGGCCAACAGGGTGCGTTCCAGGGCCTGCGGAATCTGCACTTTATTCTTGGGCCGAATTTGCAACATCAGGCACTGCTTGCCTTGCTTGGGCAATTCGAACTGCGTGGGCGTGCTGCCGGGATTGCCTGACAAGGGTTTGACGATTTCGCCGACGCGCATGGCGGTCATTTCCACGTCGTCGAGAGTCGGATCCTCGGGGCGCCAGGCATCCTGAACGCGTTCGGGGATGATTTCGAAATCGCCGCCGGGAAGTACGTTGGCGGTGGGCACCGAGCGGTACACTTGCTCCATGAATTCCCAGTGCTTGGGCAACGTGTAGAAGCTTACGGCAAAGGGACTGGACACGGGCGAATCGAGCTGCTTGGCAGCCTTTTCCCACTGGGCGCGCATGAGGATGCGCAGCGGCCGCATCGCCCGCTGGGCTTCGCGATAGGCCTCGGTGAACAGCCGGCTGTCCCAGTATTGCTTGGCGGTCCGCAGGCGGTTCTGCACGTCTTGCATAAGCTGCACGCCGTCAGGCAAGATATGTCCCTGCTTTTCCAACTGGTCCTCGATCTTCTGCACTTTTTCGTATTCGTACAGGGCTTGATCGTAGGTGTACTGGACGGCGAGCTGGCGGCGCGAGAGGCACTGTTCCTGGAAGCGGATGACCAGGTTGGTATCCGAGGTGAAGACGATGGCGGTGGTCAGGCCAAACTCGGGGACGAGAATCTTCATGCCGCCGACGACGCGTTCGGCCCGCAGGCTGCGGACCTCGCCGGGCGTCACTTCCCAGGCCGTCATGCTGGCCGGCACCTGCGGCACGATCAGGGTGAGCTTGCTGACGGCGGCTTGGCCGGGCACGAACTGGGCCCCCGCGCCCTGCCAGAGCGGCAGCACCAGGATGCCCTTGCCGGTGCGGAAGACGGCTGCCTTCACGTCCTTGATGGTTTTGCCCTCCGGAGTTTTGGCCTCGATCCACTGTGCCGAGCCGTCCAGGGTCATGAGTAACGGCTCGATCATTTCCATTTCCATGTTGAGGTTGGCCACGCACAACAGGCGATCGCGGCCGGCATGGCTGTCGGCCAGAAAGCGATCGGACCAGAAAGCCAGGCCGCGGCAGCCGGCCGACAGGGCCGTGTAAGTCAATAGCCGCACTTGATCGGGCTGCGGGCCGATCGGTTCGCTGAACGGTCCCGTCCCCGATTGGTTGTACAGCAAGTGGGTGTACCAGTCGGGCATGTGGGTTTGAATCCAGGTCCAGATGAAGGAGCCGCGGTTGGCCAGGCTGCGGCGTTGCTCGAGCCATTCGCGATACTTGGGCAGCTCGAGCGTGGTCATGAGGGGCCAGCGGTAAATACCCAGCAGTTGCAGGATGCGCGAGTAAGGGGCCAGACCGTCCCAGACGTCGGCGCCGATCGGCCGGCCCGGATCGGCGGCCTTGATCAACCCGACGACGCGACCCACGTTGTTGGTCTGCTCATACGCCAGGGCGCCGCCCAGGTAATGAAACAGCGTGGCGTCGGTTTCCTGGCTGAAGCGATTGATCTCGCGGTTGACCGCCTCGGTGCTGGCCAGGCGCGGATCGCCCATGACCTTCAGGCTGGGCACCAGCCAAAAGCCGAGATCGACCGCCTCGCGCTGCAACTGGGCGCTGTTGCCGTGATCGAAAAACAGCGTATTGAAGCCGGCATCGCGCAACACGCGCAGCGGCGTATCGGTATGGCGGATGCCGCGGAAAAAGAACGGCTTGCCGCCGACGAGGAGCTGGGTGCCGTTAAACTCGACGACCTGGGCGCGGCCCCGAGCCCGGGGCAAGGCCCCGGGCTTGTCCCCCACGTCCGGGCGATTCAGGTTCGGCGCTTCTTGCAGCGGGCCGATTTCCAGGTCGTCGATCCACACCTCGGTAAGTCCCGGCCCGGCGTACACGTTCAGGTATAAGGTATCGATATAGGCGTCGCTGACGTTGATGGGCCGGCGCAACTGGGCCTGCATCAACTCTTGCTGTCGCTTGAGAAGGTGGACCGCCCGGCCCAGCTCCAACCGCTGCCACTTGCCCATGGTGCGATACGTCTCGCCGCGGATCAGGGTGGTCAGTCGCTGATCGAGGTTGCCCGGATCGCGCTCGTTGGGCAGGACGACGCGGGCCAGGACCTGGATGCCGGGCCGGTTGGCCTTGAGCCACAGATTGGCGAAAAGCTCGTCGCCGATGACGGCCTTGCCCACGGAGTACTGGTAGTAGATGTGCGTGCCGGGCTTGGCGTCGAGCTTGAGGTATTCGCAGCGTTGGCCGTCGTGCGCGCCCTGCTCGCTGAGGGTGTGGGCGAGTTCCTGGTAGGGGGCGTCGGCGGCGCTCTTGACCCAGCCGATCCGCAATGACTCGAAGCCGTTGCGGTGCACCTGCTGGGCCCCGCCCCGGTTCCCGAACCCCAGAAAGAAAATGATTGGAGCGCCGACCAGCAACATGCCCAGCACACGAATCCGTCGCATGGCCTTTTTCTCCCGTGGGACGCCGGATCAGGCTTTCCTGGAAAACCAGTTCCATTGGTTGCGTTGTAATCGCTCGCTTGGCGGTTTCGCGTTAGCCTCATCCCTGATACCGCCTACGCGAAACTGCCGAGCGAGGTTCCACTGCGCAACCATTGGGACGTTGGTTTGCCATGAAATGTTGACCCACAAACGACCCGCCTAGGCAAGTGGTGAAACCACCCCATTCTTGGGGGGCCGGCTTCTAACACAAGAACGGTTTACAGGAAAGGTGAATCCTGTACTCGGGACTTTACACCCCGTGCAATTTAGGAAGGCACGAGAAATCGCAAAACCTTTTGGTATTCCGCGAGTTACAACAAAATGGCTAAATGAGGGAACCTGGCGCGCCAATTGCTACCAGGTAAAACAGGTTCGTTCATTGTCCTGGAAAAAACAGGAAAGACATCATGGCCAATCCCCTTCGACAGGAATGGCGCAAAGATCAGGTTCCCCAGGAACTCATTGATTTGCGCGATCACCTCCATCACCTTCCCGGTCCTCTGCGCGACAAGCTGCTGCCCCTGTGCGAGCGCGTCGGTCACTTTTCGCGCTTGCAAGGACGCCTGGTCAAAATGGCCCAGGAGGCGGTCGATCAACTGCAACTGGACGTCAAGTACCTGCTGTTCGACCTGGAAGCCACCAAGAGAGAACGAGATGCGTACAGGCAGCAGCTGGAAGAGAAGCTGGATTAGTTTGGTTTCCGGCGATTGACTTACAGTTGGCGCGTTTCGCAGGATTTGCATGTCTGGCTACCTTGCCGAAACGCATTTTCCATAATCTAATCCGGATTGGACAGATTCTCCTTCTCAGGTGCCCGCTTTCTTTCCAACAGTTCTTTGATCTGGCTGGTATCCAGGCCTTTGTCCGCCAGCGAAAATGCGTGGGCGGCGTCGCGGTGGGCGCCGGTGAAGATCAACTCTGATCGCTGGTGATCTGGTCGGTGCTGTACAGGCCGGTGTCGTCGCTGATGCTGGTGAACGAGGGGGGGGCAGGCGTCGATGTTGATGCGGCTGACGAAGGCGTCGGCGGCGCCGGCGTTGGCGGCCGATTGCGTGGTGCCGGGAACCCCTTTTTTCCTGGAAAAGACTCCCGACCTCTTTATTTTTCTTGATGGGGCTCGCCGCACGATGCGGCGAGCGCCTGCTTGATGGATGGATGCGCTGGCTTCATTCCCCTGGAAAAGGTTCCTGACACCTTTGTTTTCCCCGCCCGAAAACCGCCTCACCCACGAGCGCGGCTGCGCCGGCGTTTCTTCGGTCGTTTCGTGAGATTCACGTATTGACGACCGCTTTCCCGTTCCTTTTTCTTCAGATAGCGAAAAATCGCACCCAGGTCGTGATTGAACCGGGCCGCGAATTCGTCTTTGATGCGCCAAATCTCTCTTAGAATTTCATCCGCCATTTCTAGCCCTCCAAAAGTTCTTCGGGGGTGCAGATAATTGGGCAGCGATAGCCGGCCTTTTTGCAGACCCGCTCGATCAAGACTCTGAGATAGGCATTGGCCAGGTGCCGATAATTCCAAGTTAACAGATAATCCATCCCAGCGACAGTCGCGATTGCTAAATGCGTTGCGTCGTCCCTTGCCTTGAGGGGCAGGGCCTTTCTCTTGAGCAAGGACCTGGCGAGGGCCAACGCCTCCGACGTTGATTCCAGCAAGGGTATGCCGACTAAGAAGGAAAGTCGTTCCAGCGCGTGTTGCTGATCCCCTGCGCCCGCTTCGTCATGCACGAGTTCCGAGCAATAAAGATCGAACGCCTGGCGTCGCTTCTTCCACCACTCTTGGGTGATTTTCTGATGTGCGGCTGTCAGGAGGTCGCCGCTGGGGCGTTTCGTCAAGTAACCGACAACGGTTGTTTCGACGTACAGTTTGGGCTTCATAGTTTCCGCGCGTAGGTTACTTTTTATCTCCCTTCTTCTCCCGCACCGTCAGCAAATAGGCCCCCGCCTGCCCCGGATCGGCCGTGGTGACGGCCAGGCGAAAGACGCCGGTTTTTTCCGGGCGGAAGACGATGCGGGCGGCGAAATGGCCGCCGCTGTCATCGTCGGCGGCAAGTGGTTTGGCGTCCTTTTCTTCGAGGCGGAGGAAGGCATCGAAATCGGGGCTGGTCAGTTCCAGGGTGTAGATGGCTCCGGCCTGGAGTTGGACCTCGTGGACCTGGTGGTGGCACTCGGTTTTCACCTTGTCCTTGGGATCGTCGGTGGTGAGCTTGCCGTTCTTGGTGAAGATGACGTCGCCACCGGCGCTGGGGATTTTTTCCTGCCGGTCGGGGCCGGCCGGGTTGCCGCGCGGATCGGTTAATTGCACGAAGGCCCGCAAACCCGCGGGCAGGTCCACGAACAGGTCTTGGACAATGTTGCGCAAGAGCGGAAAACGAATGGCCCCCTGGTCATCCGTCTTGAAGGTTTTCTTGCCGTCCTTCCAGGTGACGAGGATGTCTTTGTTGGGGGCGGGCTTGTCGTCCTTGTCGAACAGAGTGACCGCCAGGTGCAGCGTGACGCCGAACTTGCGAATGTCGGCGATGGCCTTGACCGCGACCTGGCGGGGCACCTTGACGGCCGGCCAGACCTCCACTTTGCCGCTCACGAACAGGTCCTTGAGGTCGGCCTGGCGAATGGTCAGCTGGAACGGCCCCGTCAGCGGGCCCTCAAAGGTGCTGACGCTGATGCGGTATTCGGCGTCCTTGGCCGGCTTGAAGACGATGCGCGCGTTGACGAAGCCGCCGCCGTCGTCGTCGTCGGCGATCTTGTTGCCCGACGCGTCTTCCAGCCGCAGAAACGGATCGATCTTCTTGTCGAGCGTGACCAGATCGATCGTGTAGGCATGGCCGGGCGTCATGCGGAACTTGACGACCTGGTGCTGGCGGTTGTCGCGCGTCTTGTCGGGCGGGTCTTTCTCCGTCAACTTGCCTTTCACGTCGAGCACGATCTTTCCGCCCAGGGACTGGACGACGGCCGCCTGGCCGAGCTGGCCGCCCCAGCTTTCGCCCTTGGCCAGGCGGTCCCAGGTCTGGCGATAGGTTTCGATCGGCACGTGGATGTTCTCGACGATCTGCCCGCCGATGCGGCTATGGATGCCGACGACCTTGCCGTCCAGATCGAAGAGGGGCCCGCCGGAATCGCCGCCGACCAGGGTGGCGTCGGTCTGAATGGCGAAGCTGGCCGCGGCGATGACGCGGCCCAGGCGTACCACGGGGGTGCGGTTCACACGGAAGCCGCCGGGTTGGCCGATCGCCAGCACCCACTGGCCTTTTTTCAGGTCTTTGGAATTGCCCATCTCGATAAAGGGATATTTGCCTTGCTCGCTGATCTTCATCATGCCGCTGTCGATGAAGCCGTTGCGGCCGAGGGTCTTGGCTTTCAGCTTCTTGCCGTCCGGCAGGAAGATGAAGGCGTCGCGGCCGGGCTGGCCTGAGACATGGCCCGCGGTCAGGACGTGGCCGTCCGCGCTGACGATGACTCCGCTGCCGGTGGCGAAACCGACCTGCACGCCGACCGTGGCCGGCGTGACTTTCCGAACCACCGCCTGAACGTGCTTTTCCAGGGCGCGCAGATCCTCGAGGGTTTCCGGGAAAGGCTTTTTGGCCGCTGCCGGCTGCGGCGGCAGCTTGTCTTTCGGCTCGTCGCTTACTCCGGGACCGGCCCACAAAAGGGCCAGGCCGGCCAGAACCAAAATGCCTCGCCTGCGGGGCGTTGTTACCATGCTCATGCCGTTCCTCGGTGGGTGAAAAGTCTTGATGAACTCATTGTTATTTGATGCTACAGACTCTTTTTCGTGGAAGCCAGCGTTTTTTTCTCAACCAAATGCACCTGCCGATGTTAGTACGGCTGAGAAGGTATTTGTCAGGGGGTGTTTTGTCTGTTATAGTTCGTGCGGTGAGGGTTGAAACATTTAGCCGGCGAGCTTGCTGCCCCGGGCGAGCAAGCTCGCCGGCTAGTGCGCCTGTGATGTCGTTGTATCCGCGAGGTGC
>CAZFGM010000272.1:0-1703 GCA_964518515.1 uncultured Alcaligenaceae bacterium
TTTTAGGGCATAGCCAAATGCCGCGTAATAAACCCTGCCCAGGGCGCTGCGGAAGCCCGCTTCAGGGGCAAGAGATTTGGCCTTTATCTGGGCCTGCAGGAGTCGGGCCACGTCCATAAATTCGCGCCAATCAAATGCCATGGCAGGCAGCCTTCCTGTAATCCGTGGCCACGATGATCCATCCCGAAGTATCACATAGCTCCACTACGAAGCTCGCCCAGACGGCATCGATGCGCTCGCGCGTGTCGGCGGGATAGATGGGAAGACGAACGTTGAGAAGCAAATAGTGATCGTCGATCTCCGGGTCGTGGTAGACTCGTAGACTCAACTCGGCTTGCTTGCCGAATTCGGCACGGGCGCGGCGGCAAAGAGCCGGCACAATCCCACCCAAATCGGCGTGTTCGCGCAAGTACCTTTGCACGTCAAGCATGTCCGGGACAAGGACATTGGCCGGAATAAGAAGAGATCGCTTTCTGGGTTTGGTGGTTTTCGCATCCATGAGTTTTTTTCTCAAAAAAATAACGACACCATTCTAATCCGATCACGACTGATCCGAAAGCCTACCACTCACCACTCACCACTCACTTCTCACTCCGCACTTGTTTGACGATATTCACATATTGCCGGGCCAACTCGCGGATGCGGTCGAAGTTGCCTTCGGCGACGGCCTTCGGCTCGACGAGCTGGCCGCCGATGCCGAGGGCGCAGGCGCCGGCGCGGAGGAAATCGGCGGCGGTCTTCAGATCGACGCCGCCGGTCGGCATGAGGCGAATCTGCGGCAGCGGGCCCTTCAGCGCCTTGAAGAAGGCCGGGCCGACCACGTCGGCGGGAAAGACCTTCACGATGTCGGCGCCGGCTTCCCATGCGGTCAGGATTTCCGTCGGCGTGAAGGCGCCCGGCATCACCAGCTTGTCATAGCGCTGGCACAGGCGGATGACGTTGCGATTGACCGTGGGGGCGACGATGTATTCCGCGCCGGCCAGGAGCACGGCGCGGGCGGTTTCCGCATCGAGTACGGTGCCGGCGCCGAGCAAGATTCGGTCGCCCAAGGCCTGGCGCACTTGGCGGAGCACTTCCAGGGCGTCGGGCACGGTCATGGTGATCTCGACGACGGTGACGCCGCCGTCGGCCAGGGCGCGGGCAACCTCGACCAGTTGCCGGCTATCCGGCGAGCGCACCACGGCGACGATGCCGCCGTCGAGGACCTGGCGGAGGTGGGATTCTTTGCTCATGACAACCTCTTCGCTGGCGTTGTCGCGGAGGCCAATCCGCAAGGGGTTCATAGCGCCTGCTCGCCGCGATGGGCCATGGTTTGGTTTGGATTCACAGGCAGCTGGCGATAATGGGCGCGTAACCAGGTTTCCACCTCTTTGCGGAGACGCTGGGCCAGTTGGATCATCTCTTCGGCCTCCTGGTCGGAAATCATTCCCGCCCGCCCGTAATAGCCGAGGTTACGCTTTTTCCGGAAGGCCTCCAACTGATCGAGCAGAGCCTGCTCGCTGCGGATGTGTTCCAAGGATTGAATCACGCGAAAGTGATGGAACTCCCGCGCGGCGCGAAAGCCGGCGGCGGCGAGGGCGGCCGTCGCCAGTTGCAGGGCCGCGTTGTAGGCGATGTTCAGTTGCCTGTCGGCGCTGAGCCCTTTGGCCTGGCAATCCCCCAGGTCGCGGTCAGCACCGGCAAGCAGATCGTGGATTTCCCTT
>CAZFGM010000272.1:1803-9052 GCA_964518515.1 uncultured Alcaligenaceae bacterium
GCTCACCGCTATCTCCCAAGACAATCATCTTTGGTTCTTTCCAGACGGCTTGCAAGAAAAAATGCCCTTGGGCCAGTTTGCGGCGGAACTCCGCCAGGGAGTAAACCGAGGGATTGATGTCACGGCCAAAGCCAACCTTCCCCACCACGTCCACGTCACTGGCGGCATGTGGTTCCCCGCGAGCCAGCGAACCGTACAGGAAGGCGGCGTCAATGCGGTGGGCCAAAGGGAGCCAACACCGCCCGCAGCACCTCGACGACTCCGGTCGTCAAGGCCGAGGCCACCCCGCCGCCAGTGGGCCCACAAGGCCGCTCACGATCGATGCAAAACTTGCCTAGGTATGATAAAATCCCTTGTTGGCCAAGCCAACAAGGGAAAAAGTAACGTTGAAACGTGGCCGCACAAAGTACCAATCAATCTTGCCCGCGCGAAGTATAATTAATGAGCAAATCCCGCTCCGCGGCTTCCAAAATCTGGTAGGTTTCCGCGACGGATTCCGCCGCGCGCAAATTATCCGTGAATCCAGGCCGGAGCATCATGCGCGAGATCCGCGCCAAGACGCGCAGGTGCGTGGCCGGGTCGGTGCAGCATACCAGGAAGAACAGATCGCACAGGGCCCCTTTCGGACCGAAGGGAATGCCGGTGGGCGTGCGGCCGAAAGCGATGAGGGATTCGGCCAGGACCGTGTCGGGCAACGGCCGGTGCGGGTGCGGAATGGCGACGCCCGATTCCAGAGCCGTGCTGGCCATGTCCTCGCGCAGCTTGACCGCCGCCAGCACCGCCGCCGGGTCGTATACTTGCCAGGAGCGCTCGGCCAGCCGGACCAGTTCCTTGAGGACCGACGCCCGGGTCGCCGCCGGCAGGGGCACGGCAATGGTTGTATCCGTCATCATGGCGGTCACCAGGAACTGGGAGTCGAGCGACCGGCCCGGCCCGGTCTCCACGGCGGTGAGCTGCTGCTCGGTATAGGCGTGCATCTGCGTTTCGATCCAATGATTGATCTCGGCGGTGGCAAAGCGCCACTGGCCGGCGATTTTCTGCCCGGGCAGATAGCCGCGGCTGGCCAGCTTGCATACCTCGCGCACATCGCGCTGCAAGTAGCTCGCAACCTGCTCGAGCGTCATCGTTTCATTTTGCATTGTCGTACCTTTATGCTTTAGCAGCCGCCTATCGGCGCGCCTGCAAGACTATCCCATAAACCGCCGCGATTGGCAAATCAGCAGCCCCGGCATCTCAAACCCTCGCCCAGGTCATGGTTTCGTCTTGCCTGATCGTCCTCATCAGCTATTCAATGACCCGGTTTTTCCAGTAGCCCGGCCGCCGCTTGCCATGCGCGACTGCCGCGATCCAAATGTACTCTTCCAGCTCTTGGTATACCACCAAGTATGGAAATCGCTCGACCAGACGCTTGCGAAACTCTGTACCAGGAATAAGCGACCCGCCTCCTGGAAACTGTTGGATCCTCAGGGTGGTGGCATTCACCTCGTCCAGAAAACTCAGACCCAGCCCTTGGCGCCGCCGCTCGTAGGTAGGCGATAGCGTCATCGAACTCGGCTCTCGCCTCGGGATGAAAATGCAAAGGTTTCACGCATGTTTCTCACGAAGCTCGGCGAAGACCTTGTCCGCCGGCTCCAAAGTAACGGTTCCATTGCGAACTTCGCAAGCCCGCCTATTTAATTCGGCGACCCAAGCGATTTCCCAATCGACCTCTTCATCACCATCCAGAGTCCCGAGCAAGAAATAGGCGAGTTCAGCACGATCGTCAGGCGGCAGAGCCGCCAGTACCGGTCGCAATGCTTCGGCGCTTGTACTCATAGCAGGTCCTTTCATTACTTCGATTGCAGCATCGGCCGCTTTTCTTTGCTAGGAGTCTGTCCGAGAATTAAACCAATAATGCACAAAGACTTGTGGAATACATCTATAAAAGAGATATAAAATATGGCACTGAAAATATCCGTGTTTCGTGTTATTATACATAGTATTACAACTCCGTAAGTCCTTGCCACATAAGGCAGGATTTCTCGGACAGACTCCTAGGAACTCTCATGCCGCAACAACCCCGGCAACTCAAAACCGCGGCCGTCCTTGAGGAGCTGCTGCCGCGCCTGCGTTTGCTGGCCCAGGCCGTGCAGCCGGATGAAACCCTTGGCGGCATCGTGGTCGAACTGGTCGCCGGTCTCATACGTGGCCAGCTTCTTGCTGTACAAACTGAATTCGCTCTTGCGGCCGACCACCGTGGCCTTGCCCTTGTACAGTTTGACTCGCACCAGGCCGGTAACGAACTTCTGCGTCGAAAGGACGAACTGGAACAGGTCAAATTGAAGGGCGCTAAACCACAATCCATTATAAACGATATCCGCATATTCCTGGGAAACCAATGTCTTGAAACGCTGGACCGGCTTCGACAGGCACAGCGATTCCAGCTCCTTGTGGGCGTCGTGCAGGATGACCGCCGCCGGGGCCTCGTACAGCTCGCGCGACTTGATGCCCACCAGCCGGTTCTCGACGTGGTCGATCCGGCCGACGCCGTGCTTGCCGCCGAGCTGGTTGAGGCGTTCGATCAAAGGCACGCCGTCGAGTTTGTGGCCGTCCAGGGCGATGGGCAGGCCGTGCTCGAACTCGATTTCGATGTATTCCGGCTCGTTCGGGGCCTTTGCCGGGTCGGTGGTCCAGGCGAAAGCCCCCTCGGGCGGCTCGTCCCAGGGATCTTCCAAAACGCCGGCCTCGCAGCTCCGGCCCCACAGGTTCTGGTCGATCGAGTAGGGACTTTCCTGGGTGGCTTCCACCGGGATGCCGTGCTTCTGGGCGAACTTGATTTCCTCGTCCCGAGTCATCTTCCATTCGCGGACCGGCGCGATTATCTTCAAGTTCATGTCCAGCGTCTGGAAGGTGACGTCGAAGCGGACCTGGTCGTTGCCCTTGCCGGTGCAGCCGTGGGCGACGGCCTTGGCCTGGTGGTCGTGGGCCACATCGACCATGAGCTTGGCGATGAGCGGCCGGCCCAGGGCCGTGGCCAGCGGATACTTGCCCTCGTAAATCGCCCCGGCCATCAGCGCCGGCCACACGAAGCAATCGACGAACAGGTTGCGGGCGTCCAGGGCGACGGCAGCCACCGCGCCGGTTTTCATGGCCTTCGTGCGGATGCGCTCGATGTCCTCGCCCTGCCCGAGATCGACGGTGAAAGCGACCACGTCGAGGTTGTATTTTTCGCGAATCCACGGCACCATGACGGAGGTGTCGAGTCCGCCGCTGTACGCCAGAATGACTTTGTCCCGTGCCATTGCTGAGTCCTGGGTAGGTCAGGCTTTCCAGCCTGACAAGCCGACGTCAGGCTGGAAAGCCTGACCTACGCGCCCGCTCGCCCGTTCCTGGGTAGGCTGACAAGCCGACGTCAGGCTGGAAAGCCTGGTCTACGCGCCCGCTCGCCGGGTCCATTCAATAGATGTAGAAGGTGTTATCTATCTTCCACAAAGGCGAGAATCTCTATCTTCGGAAGGAGAGGCAACCTTGTCAACGCCATTTCGTCTTCTCCTGCCTCGCCCGTTTTACGTGGAAATGCTCGCCCAGGCACAGGCGGAATTGCCTAACGAGTGCTGTGGCGTCCTGGCCGGCACTATCCTTACGACCGATCAAAACCGCATCGGCAGCGTGCTTCGCCGCTATCCCCTGGTCAACGCCGCGGAAAGCCCAACAACCGAATACCTGTCGGAAGACAAAAGCCTGTTCGCCGCCGTCCGGGACCTGGAAAAGCGCGGCCTGGACATCCTGGCAGTCTATCACTCGCATCCCACCTCGGAGGCGATTCCCAGCAAGAAGGATCGTGAACGAAACTACAGCCCGGACGTGATGATTTTGATCATTTCGCTGAAAACTCCGGAACCGCAGGTGCGGGCGTGGTGGCTGACGGCGGTGGAGTTTTGGGAGGCGGAGTGGGAGGTAGGGGCGGTTGAATAGGCGCTCATGAACTTTGCCGTGGCGGGTTTTTCATGCAAATCCTTCCGGTGTTGGACCTGAAACAGGGACAGGTGGTCCGCGGCATCGGCGGCCGACGGCAGGAATACCGAGCCGTGGTCAGCCGGCTGACCCCTTCGGCCGAGCCGCTGGCCGTGGCCCGGGCCTTTGGCGAGCATTTCGGTTGCGACGCGCTGTACCTCGCCGATCTCGATGCCATCGCGGGGGGACCGCCGGCCGTGGCTGTGTATGGCGCGTTGCTGCACCAAGGATTCCGCCTCTGGGTGGATGCCGGCCTTGGCGAGAACGGGAGGAATCCACACGCGCTGGCGGCCGTGGGAGTACAGCACATCCTGGCGGGACTGGAATCCCTGTCGGGGCCGGAGGAATTGCGGGAACTTCTCGAACACTTTTCCCCCGCCCGCCTCGTTTTTTCCCTGGATCTGAAAGACGGCCGACCCCTGGGTTCTCCACAAGCCTGGAGTTCCGCGGAGGCCTGGGACATCGCCCACGAGGCCGTTCGCCTGGGCGTTGCGCGGATTCTGGTGCTGGACCTGGCCCGCGTCGGCGGCAATCAAGGGACGGCCACCGACGATTTGTGTTGCCGTTTGCGGTCCGCTTTTCCCCACTTGGAAATCGCCACGGGCGGTGGCATTCGCGGCCTGGACGATTTGCGCCGCTTACGGCGCCAGGGAGTCGATTACGTTTTGATTGCTTCGGCCCTACATGACGGACGCTTGACAAGGAAAGACCTGGCGGAGTTCAGAGGGTCAGGAATCAGGAGTCAGGAATCAGAAATCAGAAATCCCTGACCCTTGACCCCTGACTTCTGACCCCTGACTACCAGGCCGCGATAAGGGAATGAATACCATCCAGAATCACCGGCTTGCGCGGCGGTTTCACGATCCTGGCCAATTCCCGTCTCCACTGGTCAGGGCTCCACTGGCGCAAACAACCGATGATGCCGTCCCACAGGAACATGGGCGGAACGAGCGGGACCAGCCAGCAGCCGAAGATTTGCCGCAGCCAACCGCTTCGCCCGATATGGAAAAACGGCAACAGCAGCGCCGGAAAAACCGACGTCCCGGCCAGCAGCAGGGACAGCGGATTTTTCTGGATGGGTTCGAAGATCATAACGCGGTCGGCGGAAGCCGTCAGGGTTGCCAGAACCTGGCGTCGCGCCGGCGGGGGAATATGGTGAAAGGCGGCGGATAAAACCAGGAGAGTTCCCTGGTCCCAGACTTGGGGCTGGGAAAAATCGACCGCGCGAGTCAAGGCGGTGACTTGTCCTGGAAATTGAGTTTCCAGGGCCTGGTAGCCCTCGACGTCCGGATAGAGATCGCAGGCGATCAAGTGAAGATTTCCCCGGGCTGGGTCCTGGGCCAGGCGCCGGGTCAAAGGGGCGTTGCCGGCGCCCAGTTCCACAATGTGGCGCATCCCCTCCCGCCGGGCGCAATTCAGGACCTCCAGGCACACCCACTGGTAATAGGGCCGGAAGCGCTGATTGCACAGCTCCAAAACCTCCAGCAGCGTGGCCCGCAACCAGGCCGGCGTCCAGGGCTGGTCGTGAAATTCGAAGAAATGCATGCCAGTTCCTCTTCCGGTCAAAGAATGGATCCGGTCGCCTGGGAAACGGTCCTGGCCTGTTGATAGGGGCGATATTCGAGCAAGCGGACCTTGCCGGAGCTTTCCAGCTCGTAGGTGATGCCGCGCCACAGGATGCGGCGCAGGCGCAGGGCGGAAAACAAGCAAGCAAAATGCAAAACTTGCGTCAGCGGCGCGGCCAGCAGGAACTTGGCCGTCGGGGGAAAGGCCGGCGCCTCCTCACCCCGGCCCCGCACCACCCGGCGAACGCGCCGCTCCAACGCCACCAGGGCGGCCAGCAACCCCAGGCCGTAGGCGCCTAGGAGTCCCCCGCAACCGAAGGCCCAGAGCACGTTCCCGGTAAGTATCCCGGTCAGGCATAACCCGGCCGTGGCCACGAGGGAAAATCCCGTGGCCACGTTGGCCCACAGCAATTTTCCCCAGTGGGCGTGGTGCAGCCGGGCGCACAGCAATTGCCGGCGCATGAAGGAACAGCAGTTCGGCAACGCAATGCTTTCGCGATTGACGACGGCCGCCTCCGCCACAAAGCGCAATTGCAGGCCCAGATCGCGAAGGACCCCGTACGACCCGGTATCCTCGCAAAAGCTGGTCGCCCAGCGGGCCAGGAGATCCGAATCCCGCAGCACACGAGCGCGAAAGACCAGCGACCCGCCCCAGGGAATGTGGAAGGAATACATCTGGGTATTGGCCGCCGCGTTCCACAGGTAGCGAACCAGGGTGCCCCAGCCGGTATCGGGAGGCGCGTACCAGCGCACTCCCGTGGTCGCCCCCACGCGCGGATCGGCAAAGGGCCGCACCAACGACCGCAGCCAGTTCCGCGCTGGTATGACGTCCGCGTCAATCAGTGCCACTACCTCGAAAGATTCGTCCAGCTCCTTGATGGCCTGAATCTGGGCGCTGACTTTCAAGCTGCACGTATCCCGGCGTTGTTCGAGAACGCAGACCGTGACCAGGGCGGCGGCGGTTGGTTCGCGGGCCAGGATTTTTGCCACCATGTCCCAGGCCGGGTCATCGCGGTTATCGATGATGATGCGGATACTGTAATGGGGATAATCCTGGTGTAGCAGCCCTTGCAAGCAATTCTCCAGGGATGGGTCGGCGCCGCGCAGGGAGAGCAGAACGGCGGCACGCGGCCATTCTCGTTCTTCGCCATCGGCACCCGGTTCCCGAAAGAAGAAAACGACCAGCCGCCAGGCCCAGACCACCGGCAGGAGGACAAAAACGGAAAGCGCTGCAAAAATCAGGATTGCGGGCAGGGAATTCATGGGGAATGCGGGTTTCAACTCAATTCCTTATTCCTCCCGCCAGCGCGGGTGTTCCTAATGATACGCCGCCGATAACCATCGCCCACTCTTGAACGAGATGGGTATAGTTCTCCCAATGGATTGCATCGCATTTGACACACACACACAGGCTTTGCAGCGCATTTGCCCCTGCAACGCATTTCGGGGGCGTGCAACGCAATTGCCATTACGAATCGGGTAGCGTCGGTACGGGTGTGGTGATATTGCTTGGTGAACTCGCTTGGATTTCTTCAAGGAGAATTGGGTAAGACATACGATGCAACCATGCTTGTTCGCCAACTCTCCGAATCCTGGCTTCGAGGCGAAGTATCCCTGGTCCAAAGAATTGGGATAGCTGCACTTTTAGGAGGTTAATTCGTTGGAAATGACCAGTGAACCGAAATTCTCCA
>CAZFGM010000273.1:0-9039 GCA_964518515.1 uncultured Alcaligenaceae bacterium
ACGTAGTATGGGACCCCGCCAACATCCTGGGCCAGGGCCGGCTCCACGTGTTCGGCCTGCGGGAAAAAACTTTCGTGCCCCTGGAAAAATCCTGGTTCCCCGATGTCGGTCTCGGCCTGAGCGTCTGGCACGGCACTTATGCGAAGGTGGAAGAGGATTGGCTGCGCTGGCAGGACCAGAACGGTATCCTCATTCCTACGGGGGAAGAGCAAGCTCTGAAGGCCGACCAGGAACGCCAACGCGCCGAACAAGAACGCCAGCGCGCCGAACAAGAACGCCAACGCGCCGAACAAGAACGCCAACGCGCCGAACAAGAACGCCAACGCGCCGAACGAGCGGAACGTCAAGCAGAACAATTGAGGGCCCAGCTAAGGGCCCTGGGCTTTGAACCCAAGAACGGCGAACCCACCAATTCATGATCGAAGCAGTCGCGGCAAACTATCAAGTGACCGCACGTGGAAGTGCGATCGTCCTAACTCCAACTGCCCACCGGCGCTATCCCGAGATCATTCATGCTTCCTTCGATGCACGAAGCCGGAGGGCCGTATTTACTGCCGGACCAATTCGGCCGGTACTATGCTCAGGATTACTTTCAGCGCTCACCGCGGCTCTGGCGGCAAAAAAAGTGGCTGGTCTGGTTGCCTGTGGGACTTTGCAGCGTGTGGCTGGCCCTGGAGTGCTTCGGGCAAAACTGGACCACTTTCCAGGCCGGGCCGGTCTCGGCCGTGGCCTTGAAGCCTCAGGGCGATTGCCATGCCGCCTTCAACCTGTCCTGTACGCGCTGCCATACCGAGCATTTTCAGACCTGGAAACGACTTTTCCCCTGGAACGCACCCATGCACACCGTGCCGGACACCGGTTGCGTGGCTTGCCACCGGGAATCCCTTCTGCCCGGCGAACGGCTGTATCCCCAGTTGGTTTTCCAGGCGGGGAAGGAGTTGGAAGGACGACCCGCCCCGCCGCACCACTTCGACCAGGCAGCGCCGCCGGCGTGCGCCAAGTGCCACCGCGAACACCGGGGGCAAGCCAGCCTCACCCTGGTCAAGGATGAACAGTGCACGACTTGTCACGCCGATTTGTCTCAGGTGGCCAGACGTCCCACTCCGTTCCTGAACGTCAACGACTTTGGGAAAAGCCATCCGGAGCTTGGCGTGGTTCGCCGCCAGGAACCCGATCGCGCCCGCCTTCGTTTCAACCACGCCGCCCATCTCGATCTGGAAAAAGAATTCGGTTTGGGCCTCGATCCCAAGCTCCTGCCGCTGGATTGCAAGCATTGTCACCAACCGGACCCTAAAACTAACGGTCATTTCATGCGGCCGATCAATTACAAGGATCATTGCTGCCAGTGCCATCCACTGTCCATTAGCATCGTCGGGGAAAGCCTGGGGCCGGATCTCGGCAAAGCGGTCCAACAATTCGCTGGCAAGCCGGCCCCCCATAAAGAGCCGGCCGACATTCGCCAGGCCCTTCGGGAAAGACTGAAGCAATTTGCCGAAAACCATCCTGCCATCCTGACCAAGCCCCTATTCGCACAACCGCAGCGGCCCATTCCGGGCAAGCCGGTCCCGTCCAGCGTGCCCGCCGACAAAACCGCCTGGCTGAAACATCAGCAAGGAGCCGCTGAGCGCCGACTGTTTTCCGGGGCCGGCGGCTGTCGCTTTTGCCATGAACCAGCAAAGCACGTCCTGCCCGGCGAACTACCCGACTATCAAAAAACCAACCTCCCCGACCGCTGGCTGCATCACAGTCTGTTCAATCATGCCGCCCAAGGGCATCAGGACTGCACGGTTTGTCATGCGGCGGCGCGAAAAAGCCAGGCCACGCATGACGTGCTGTTGCCTTCCATCGACGTTTGCCGTACCTGCCATGCTCCCGGCAAGACCGCGCGCTTCGATTGCCGCGAATGTCATCGCTATCATTCGCAGGATCTGAAAAACGACTTGGCAGCGGGAATTGGCCCTTTAAACTTTACCAAGGCGAGCGGGGGGCGTCAGCCCCCTAATTTCTGTCCCGGAAAGATTCGGTAACGACAAGCGGCCTGGCTTGTGGACTGCAAGATAATCTTGATCCCAAACCCGCGGGGCTCGAAGACGCGCCCCGCGGCTTGAGAAACCCCATGGCCGACAAACTCATTGAGGTCAATCCGATCGTCCACCTGGAAGCGCGTCCAGGGGACATTATCTTGACACCGGCCCAGCTGCAAAGCCTGTCGTTTTTCAAACGTGTCAAAGATCCGCGCCGGCTTCCCAAGTTTCAGGAGTTACCCGGCGCCGTCATGCTGCGCTTCTATCAAGCCGGCGAAGAAATCTGGCGGCAAGGCGAAACCGGCTTCACCGCGTTTTACATCCTCACCCCTGACGATCTGAAGGAACTTGGGGCAACACTTTTGCCGGAAAACTGGCAACTGCCGGACTCCGGCGCGGGCCCGGTGGAAGTGGCCAGCGTGCATCTGGCCGTGGCCCGCAAAACCGAAGCCAAGCCGCCGGCCCGGAGTTTTTGGGACTGGCTGTGGGGCACGCCGGCCAAGGGGCCGGCCCCGGCAGCCGCCGCCCCACTGTACATCCCCTTCGACGGTCCCACCGAAGTCGATTACGAAACCCTGCAAGCCACCATGTACGCGGGCGAGCTGTTCGGCGAAGCGGGCTGCCTCGAAGGCCAGCCGCGCTCGGCCACGGTCGTCGCCCGCCGCAACTGGTTCATGCTCGAGATGGTCCGCAACATCCTGACCGATGTGCAGCGCGATGACGGCTACAAGAAATACATGGATGAGCTGTACAAAAATCGCGGCCTGGGCATTCACCTCCGCAAGTTCTCCATCTTCCGCGAGCTGGGCGATGCCGAGTTTCAGAAAGTGGTCGAGCAGGCCGTGGCCAGTCTGGGCGAAGCGGAAAAAAAATCCCCGGCCGACAAGGCCAAGCCGCAAGCCCCGCGGCTAGTTGAGACCGTGGCCTTCAAGCATGGCCAGGTCATCTGCGACGAGCACGATTACCCAGACTCGATGTACATCATCCGCAGCGGCCTGGTTCAGGTGATCAAGAACGTGTCGCCCTTGTTGGGCCGGGACGATGTTCCCGATTGGCCCAGGTGGTGCGCCGCCTTGGTCGCCGGTGGGGAAAAGACAGACCACCTAACCGGCACCCTTTGGCAGCGCCTGGCCGCCTTCCACGACGAACTGCGCCGTTGTGCCAAAGGGGAAAGCCTGGACGCCGCTCGCCAGCAAGAATTTCTGTATGTTGTCAACGACATCCTCAAGGGGCCGGCGTTGACCGACAACCCGGCCAAGGCGGGCCTGGTCCACCCCGGCGCCGATCTGGCCGCCGAGCTCAAGGAAGCGAAGAAAAACCCGCGCCGCTTCAATCGCCTGATCCTGGAGGCCCTATATCCGGGGTTGATCCGCCCGCGCGGGAGCGGCGCGGCACCCGAGCTCATTCTCGCTTACCGCGCCCGCGGCGAGACCATCGGTGAGATGGGCTTGATCCGCCGGCGGCCGCGCAGCGCCACCTGCGTCGCTTACACGCATCGTGACAGCAAGCGCGAAGACGTGGTTCTCTTGCGCATCCGCGCAGAGCTCTTTGGGCAACTCGCCAAGCCCGGCTCCCAGCTCGACAAGGCCCTCGAGCAAATCGTCCAGGCCCGCGAACAATCGGATGTGCGCGTCCTGGCCGAAATGGCCCGCGATCCGCGCCTGGCCCCGGTTCCCTCAAAACGCTTTGACGAGCTGAACCTCATCCAGGGGCAGAAACTGATGCTCATCGACCTGGACCGATGTACGCGCTGTGATGAATGCGTGCAGGCGTGCGTGGCCACCCATGGCGACGGCCGCAGCCGGCTGTTCCTCGACGGCCCGCGCTACGACCACCAAACCGGCGGCACGGTCCGCCATTTCCTGGTCCCCTCCACCTGCCGGTCCTGCTTGAACCCCGAATGCATGATGAGCTGCCCGGTCGGCTCAATTCACCGCGGCAACCAGGGCCAGATTGTCATCGAGGATTGGTGTATCGGCTGCCAGCAATGCGCCAAGAATTGCCCCTACGGCGCCATCCAGATGCACGACGTGGGCCTGGTGCCGCGCGGCGCCTTCGGCTGGCACTATGCGCCGGCCGGGCGCGTTTGCGACCCGGAATGGTTCCGTCCCGCTTTTCGCGATCATTCTTGGGCTTTGGGTCAAACCCCGTTCCATACGTCCGATATTCTTGACCTGAGCGGGCCGCAATCTCAAGGGAAACCGGAAAATTGGTTTTTCCGTTTTCGGTTCTCCGTTAAAGAGGATTGGCAAGAGAACCTGGTGTTTCATTTTACCGTGCGAACGGACGTTCCCTTGACGGCCTGGCTCAATGGAACCCAGATCGATCTAGAGCCGCATAAGTATTCCAAAAAAGAAGACTGGAACCTGGAAACCAACCTGGTTCCGGCCGGCCCGAAGGGTCCGTGCCTGATACAGGGGACCAATGTCCTGGCTATTTCCTTGATCCCGGCGGGCAAACAGGCGGAGGTCCTCCTCGATGCCGGATTGTACACCATTCCGCCACCCAAGGTACCGCAAGGCCAGAGCGGAACTTTTCAGGGCACCCTGGTATCCAGCCAGGCCGTGGTCTGCGACCTGTGCAGCACCCTCCCCGACGGCCCGGCCTGCGTCAAGGCCTGCCCCCATGACGCCACTCGTCGCGTGGACGCCCGCTCGGGAATTCCGGCCTGGTAAACAGTTTTAGTTTTAGTTATTTAGGGGCCGGTAGATAGGGAGGAAATGAGCAGGGTAATTGCCAATTGCCAATTACCAATTGCCAATTTCCAATTGGAATTTGGCAATTGGCAATTGGCAATTTTCTTTTTAATTTTCAATTACCAATTCTCCCTTCAGTCCCGCCAGCCCTTCGCTGCCCAGGGGAATGACCTGGTCGCCGACGCGCAATTCGTACATGTCGTCGAGCGGCTGGTAGCTGAGGATGTGGACCGTGGCCCCAGGCGTCAATCCCAGGGTTTGCCAGCGGCGCAGGCGGTCGGGATTGTCATCCTGGACTTCGCGAATGATGACGCACTGGCCGGCGCGAAACTTGTCCAGCGATTGCAAGTCGCGTGTGGCCAGGGTTCCTTCCGGGGTGGGAATGGGGTGGCCGTGCGGATCTTCGGGCGGCTCGCCCAGGTAGTCGGCCAGGGCCTTCTCCAGACGCGGCGAGATGGCATGTTCCAGGGCGTCGGCCTCGACATCGACTTCGCTCCAATCAAGGCCCAAAACGCGGGTGAGGAACAATTCGAGCAGGCGATGCCGGCGAATGACCCGGCGGGCCTGGGACACCCCTTCGCCGGTCAGCTGGGCGCCGTGCCCCACCGCATATTGAATCAAGCCGGCATCCGCCAACCGCCGCAGCATTCCGGTGACCGACGGTGCGCGCACCCCCAGCCGGGCGGCAATTTCCACCGGCGTCACCTGCCGGTCGGCCCCGCCCAAACTGTGAATCGCCTTGAGGTAATCCTGGACCGCTGGGGTCAACAGATCGTTCATGGAGTTCCTTGCCCTGCAGGGTGCTATTGTGCCCTGGACCTGGCGGACGCAGGGTTTCCAGCATTATACCGGGGAAGCCGGAGGCCGGCTTGGGTTTTGCCCGAGGGAAATGTTAGCGCACCCGTAAAGCCCAGGGACGGCCGTCCCTGGGCTTTGGGAATCTCTCTGCCCCCTGATTCGTCCTGTTGTTGCTGGACCCTAACCGCTTTTTTTGATAATCTTTCCTTAGCGTCAATTAGAAAGGGGAAATTCATGAATTGGTTCTGTCGTCATGCAATGTTTGGGGTTGCCGTTTGCGGCTTTCTTGCCACGAATGGCTTAGCTGACCCGGCCGTGGAAACCATTCAAGACCGCGTCGCTTTTCTGCCCAAGCACAAGCATCAACCGCTGCCAGGCAAGGTGATCGGCCTCTTGGTCGCCGACCCGCAGCCGGTCCTGAGCACCGAGGGACGCTCCGGAGCGCTCGAAAACCTGTGCTTCGCTCGCGGCCTGCACAGCTACCGTTGGGTTTACGTGCCGACGCCCGAGAGCCCGCAAATCACCAACCTGCGCGTGAAGACCGCCGATGGCGGTGAGCAGATGTACCCGGCGCTGAACATGGCCAATCCGCGCACCGTCACTCCCTGGGGCGTGACCCAGCCGTATTCGCTCGTCGAAGTGGAAGTCAACAGCGGCAAGGGCAGTCCCGCCGACATGAGCTTCGTCGGCACCAGCTTCAAGGTTCTCGACGGCACCAAAGAATTTCCCCTCAAGGCCACCCAGGTGGTCAATCAATTGAAGAAGAGCTACGCCGATTGGCAGAAAGATCATGCCAAGAAGATCGACGGCGCCCTGGCGGAAGTGCAGAAATCCGCCCTCAAAGACAAGAAGCCGACGGGGCCGCGCGAGAAATCGGACCTGCTTTATCTGACCTGGCTGCCGGAGAGCCAACGTATCCTGGCCCACTTCAAGACGCGCATCAGCGACGGGTCCTACACCGAAGTGCAGGGCGGCGTGCCGTTCCCGCCGAGGCCGCTGCCGCTGCCCCCGGGTAAGGGCAAGGTGAAGGGCTTGCGCGAAGCGCCCCGGCCAATGGCACGGCCCGCCCGGCCCGGGTTCTTCAAGGTGAAAGTCGGCACGACGTTCGGCGTGGAATTCGGCATGGCCTACGAGGTGGACAAAGACGGCAAAGTGGTCAAGATCGAGCACCTGCCGATCCAATCGTTCACGCAAGTGATCCAACCGCCGCCGGGCATCGGCCCGCGCCCGGTCCCCTTGCCGCCGCGGCCGTTGCCTCTGCCGGTCGAGCCGGCGCCGAAAGATCGCTAACGCGCTTCTCTGCCCGCTTGCGGCTTAGCGCAGCCGCTATAGCTGGTGGGGAAGCAAATTCCACAAATGCCCCCTCGCCATGGCAACCCATTTCCTCAATCGGTCCACCGCTTCCGGGTCTGGCTGATCCAAAGGGTTCCACCTCGACATGAATACCGGAGTCCACTTCGAATACTTTCCCTTCAAGGACCATTAACAAACCTCGTCCAGGCAGGATGAACCTTTCAGCCTTGATCTTTTCCAGCCCCAAATCGGTGGTATGGTGCCGCACCCGTGGCCGCCGCATCGCTGAATTCTACACTAAGGACAGCAAGGGAAAAAAGAGTGGTTTCCGATAACGGATAATGGGCATTAAGGAATCAACCGCTGGGCCAATACCATGATTCGCGACAATCTTCTCAGCTTGGTTTTTCTGTGGGCAACTTTCGCTCGGCTGCCGGCCCAGGACGATGTCAAGCTCAAGGTCGGCGTCCAGGCCGATGGCCGCATCGTCGTGCCCACCAACCAGGTCCTCCAGCCCGCCGGCACGCAGATCACTTTTCCGGGCCGGCCGGTGGATTTGCTCCTCATCGATGACGGCAAAACTCTGGTGGTCCACAACAAGAACAATCTCCTGTTTATCGACGTCGCCGCCGCAAAAATCAAGCAAACGCTGGCCTCGCCGCTCGGTTTGAGCGTGACCGGACTGGCGGGAAACACCGAGCGCATTTACACCAGCGACGTCAAGGACCACGTGCGCGTCGCCGAGCGCCAGCCCGACGGCGCCTACAAGTGGGGCAAGCCCATCGAGCTGGTCAAGCCCAAGGACAAAGACAAGGACACCGGCAAGCCCATCGCCGGGGCGGCGCATCCCGCCGGCATGGCCCTTCTCAAGAAAAATTTCAAGGGCGAGATCAGAGACGCGGAACTTTGGGTTTGCTCGACCCGCGGCAACAACGTCCAGCGCATCGATTTGACGACCGGCAAAGTCGTGCAGGTGATTCCGGTCGGCGTGGCCCCTTTTACCGTGCTGTTCTCCGGGTTCGGCCGAGCCTACGTCAGCAACTGGGGCGGCGATCATCCGCGGGAAAAGGACCCGAAAGGAATCACTTCCAAGACGCCCGTGAAGATCGATCCCCGAACCGGCGTCGCCAACCACGGCAGCGTTTCCGTCCTGGAACCGGCCGACGGCGGAGCTTGGCGAGTACGCAAGTCCATTCCTGTCGGCCTGCATCCGTGCGGCATGACCGCCAGTATCCACGGCATCTATTTTTACGTGGCCAATGCCAACAGCGATACCGTCTCGGTCATCGACACACGAAAAGAAAAAGTGGTGGAAACCATTTCCTGCCGGCCCCAGGCCCGCCTGCCCTTCGGCAGTGGCTGCAATGCCCTGGCCCTCAATCCCTACGACAACGGCATTCTGTACGTCGCCAACGGCAGCAACAACTGCGTGGCCGTGATCGAGCTGGCTTTTGCCGATCGTCCGCAACAAACCGTGCCCCAAAGCAAGGTGCGCGGCCTGATTCCCACCGCCTGGTATCCGGGGGCCGTGCGGGTATCGGCCGACGGCAAGAAACTTTTCGTCGCCAACATCAAGGGACACGGTTCGCTCAGCCAACCGCGCCCCAAAGAAAAGGGCATGAACTCGCACGATCATATGGGTTCGGTGTCGATCATCGACCTTGCCAAGGTCAACCTGGCGGCTTCCACACAGCAGGTCAACGACAATAACCGCCTCGGTTTAAGTCTCGCCGGCCTGGCCAAACCGCGCCCCGACGCCAAACCGGTGCCCGTTCCCCAGCGCCACGGCGAGCGGTCCGTATTCGAGCACGTCATTTACATCATCAAGGAAAACCGCACCTACGATCAGGTCTTCGGCGATCTGAAGGAAGGCAAAGGCGAGCCGAAACTGGTGATGTTCGGCGAGAAAGTCACGCCCAACCACCACGCTCTGGCCCGGCAATTCACGCTGTTCGACAACTTCTATTGCAGCGGCGTTTTGAGCGCCGACGGCCATTCCTGGGTTAACGAGGCTTATGTCACCGATTATCTCGAGCGCAGCTTCGGCGGCTTCACCCGCAGCTATCCCTATGAAGGCAGCGATCAGCTCGCCTTCGCCCCGACCGGCTTCCTGTGGGACAACGCCCTGGCTCAGGAGAAAACCATCCGCATCTACGGCGAGTTCGCCCGCACCATTTACACGCCCGCAAAAACCACCTGGTCCGATCTCTACAACGACTTCGTTCAGG
>CAZFGM010000274.1:0-9036 GCA_964518515.1 uncultured Alcaligenaceae bacterium
TCATGACTTGGTCATATGCTTCCTGCCCGCGCTCGGTGCTCAGGTCAAGGCGCATTTCGTTGATGACCTTGATGCTCAAGTTGCGGAACCAGTATTCCCAGCAGTCGGCGCAGATATTGTCGAAGATGCGCTGGCCCATTTCGTCGGGCATGGGCGGGCGGGCCAGCTGGCGGGCGTAGGCGCCGGCGGTGCAGCCGGGCCGCTGGCAGCGGAAGCCGTCCCCGGCACCGGCCGCAGCTTTCTTTTGGGACACCGGGGCCGGCTGGCCGAGTCCGGCCAGCAGCTTGGCCATCTCGTCGCGCGGAATATTGTCGCCACGCTCGTCGGCTACCTGGAAGCCGTCGGTCAAAACCTGCACGGCCTCTTCGCGCCGCTCCAGCTTCATCAAGCACGTGCCCAGCAGTTGAAATACCTTGGAGAACTGCGGGCTCAACTCGAGCGTACGGCGAAACGACTGCACCGCTTCCTCGAGTTGCCCATCCTCCATCAAGAGTTGCCCGAGCCGGAAATGGCCCAGCTCATTGTCCGGATCATCATGGGCCATCTTGCGAAACTGGGCGATGCGTTCGTGGACTTGAGTCATAAGTGACCTACAAGCCCGCAGGTGAGTCTTCGAACCTGCGGGGTTTTTTGCTTAGAAATCACCCGAAATCGTGTAGCCGCAGGCTTCAGCCTGCGGAAAATCCGCACCCTAAAGGGTGCGGCTACGGTTTTCGGATAATCTCTTAAAACCATTTCCTCATTATCCCGCAGGCTCGAAGACGCGCCTGCGGGCTTGAATTGAGAGGCTGTCCGAAAAGTGACCCCTCAATTGTGCCGTAAGTCCTAATTCCTCGTGGAATATTCAAGGGTCCTGTCCCCTTTTCGGACAGCCTCTCAATTGCCGATCACCGTCAGCGGCAAGGGCACCTTGAGCTTTTTGTTGGTGAGCCTTTCCTGCACCTCGATTTCGACGGTAAATCGGCCGGGTCGGTTAAGGTAAATGGAAAACTGCACCGGGATGATCTGCACATCGACATCGGCGGGCAACTGGGCCGGCAAGCTGGTCACCACCGGCCTGGCCGCCTCGCCTTTCTTGCCTTCCTCAAAAACGCGCATGATGATGTCCGCCATGGGCAGCTTGGTCTTTTTGTCAAGCGGGGAATTCACCAGGAAAAAGGCGAGCGGATAGTGCTGGCCCGGGACGCCGTAAGCGGGAGCGCCCAGGCGGATGATGCCGTATCCCGTTTTCAGGAGCTCGAATTGCCGGGTCAAAGGAGCGGATTTCTTGGCCACCTTGTCGGTCACGGTGAGCTTGACGGTGTAGATGCCGGGCGGCTGATCGCTGCCCATGGTGACGGTCAGGTCGCCGGGGATGCTGTTGCCGCCCAGTTGCAGGACGACTTCTTGCAGGGGAATGTTCTTGCTGGAGATGCGGGTTTTTTTGCTGTCGAAGATCTCCATAACCCCTTCGTAGCTGACCTTGCCGGCCTTATCGACGGTGAGGCCGTCGATGTCGTAGGTCACCAGCATGATGTCGCCGGGCAAGAACTTGTTATCGGTCCGGGGGGCGCCGCCGGCCCCGTAGGCCATGCGAATATTTTTCAATTCCAGGGCCTGGGCCGGTGCCGCCAACCACGTCGCCAGGGCCAGCATCGACACGAAGATTCGCCGCCACATGGGTTGTCCTCGGGTAAGGCCAAAGTGCAAAAGGATTGCCTTTCCTATTGTGCCCGGAGGTTGCTTCGTTGGCCAGAGGAATTTGTATCGGAAGCCCTTTGCATCCGTTACGAACCGAACCAGGGGGTATTCCGCGGCCCGCAGCCAAGGGCGGAGCCTCGACCCTTGCTTGGGCGGCGGGCTCGGAAAAATCCGTGCGACATGACCTCTTGAATTGCTTGACCCCAAGGGAGAGGGGTTGGGGGTGAGGGGATCCACACCCTGTCAATCAAGCAGCCGACGATTTTCTTGGTTCTTGCCCTTGCCCCCAAGGGAACGACGGTGCCCGACGTGACCGGCCTGCCGGACCGCGCCTTGCTGGAACAGACCCTGATTGAACGAGCCTTGAATCCGTTTCTTCAGGAGATCACGGCCGAGCGAGATCGGAAAACCGACACCATCCCCCGCCACGTCGAGATCGCTATCAAGCAAGCTGAGCGACTTGACAGGAAAACTGTCGGACAAGAGCGGCAGATTGGCAGATGCCCAGAATGCAGCAAGCCGTGGCCGTCTGGTACGACGAGTTTCAGTTGAAAGTTGGGAATAGGCCTGCGTCGATCAATCGACAAGGGTCTCGCCAATTCAAAATTCGGTGTAGTCGTTCTTTCAAGCTCGTTTTTTGCCAAGAACTGGCCGCAGTACGAACTGGACGGTCTAGTTGCTCGGGAGATGAACGGCGTGAAGGTGATTTTGCCGATTTGGCACAAGGTGACAAAAAACGAGGTGCTGGCCTACAGTCCGTCCCTGTCCTTGGCACGCTCGTCCCAAGCCTTGCTCCGCGCCTCGCCAGTCGTTATCGTTCTATTGGATTCACGGAGGACGGATACATATGGCGAACCATCGCATCGGCCTGGGCGTGATCGGCATCAATCCGCGCAACATGGGGTCCACCATGACGCTGCTGGCCCAGGTGCCGGATTTGCGCTACGAGCTGCGCGGCCTGTGCGCCCGCAATGAGAGCGTGCTTTCCGACTACGCCCAAAAGCTCGGCGGTCCCTTCTGGACCACCGACGCCCTGCAGTTGTGCCGGCGGCCGGATATCGACGTGGTCGCCGTCTTCAGTCCCGATCACCTGCACGCCCAGCATTGCACCTGGGCACTGGCAAACGGCAAGCATGTGGTGTGCACCAAGCCCATGGTCACCCGCCTGGACGATGCCCGCCAGTTGGTGGACCTGGTGCGGCACACGGGCCGGAAATTCCTCGTCGGCCAGACCATGCGCTTCGACCGCCAGTTCCTGGCCCTGAAACAGCTGGTGCAAGACGGCGACCTGGGCGAGCTGATCGTCGGCGAGGCCCATTATGTCCACGACATGCGCCCCGTTTTCGCGCTGACCCCATGGCGGCTGCAGGTGCCCCAGGATTTCCTGTACGGCGGCGTCACCCATCCGGTGGACATCCTGCAGGCGTTCTTGGGCCCGGTCCAGGAGGTGCACGCCTACGCCAACAAGGGCCATCTGAGCTCCTATCCGTTGCGTGCCAACTTCGTCTTGAATCTCAAGTTTGCCGCGGATCGCATCGGCCGGGTCATGGGGCTGTACGAGGTGGTTCATCCGCCGCTGCCCATGATGCAGGTGGGCTTGTACGGCAGGCGCGGCAGCGCCGCCGGCGAGTTCACCGATAACGAGCCGGGCCAACTCCGGGTCATGCTCGACGGGGGAAAGGCGCCACGGGTTTCCGATTTTCCCCCCGAGCGCGATAACAGCGTCTACGGTCACGGCCAGGCGGTGATCCGCTACATGCGTTATTTCCAGGAATGCCTCGACCAGGATCGGCAGCCGGTTCCGGGCGTGGTGGACGGCGCGCGGGCGGTGGCCGTGGTGGCGGCGGCCTGGGAGTCGGCCGACACCGGAAAGCCGGCGGCTGTGGTCCAGGAGTTTTGAAGCAGCAGCCCGATTTTCCTTGCTCGCCGCCAAGGGAAGGGTATCCTGAAATCATTCTCTCTCAAACCAAAGGAGGTCGATCATGCGCAAGGTGCTGTTGGGAACATTGACACTCTGTCTGCTGCTTGTAGTTCCAGGGCCGGCGGCGGCGCAAAAAGCCGTCAAGGTGCTAATCATCACCGGCGATCACGGCCACGACTGGCGCAAGACGACCCCGTTCCTCAAAGACCTGCTTACCAAGGCCGGCCACAAGGTGGACGTGACCGAGAACCCCGGCAAGGACCTGACCGCTGACCATCTGGCCCACTACGACGTGCTGCTTTTGAACTATCGCAATACGCCCAAAGGCGCCAAGAAAAATCCCGCCAGCGTCTGGAGCGACGATAACAAGAAAGCGTTCAACGCTGCCGTCAAGGACGGCAAGGGCCTGGTCGTCTATCACCATGCGTCGTCGGCCTTCGTCGGCGAATCGGACCTGGACCGCGAGTTCGAGAAAGTCATCGCCGGCGGCTGGCGCAAGCAAGGCTATCACGGCAAGATGCACGTCTTCACCGTTACTGTTCGCAAAGAACACCCGATCACCAAGGGCATCCCCGAGTTCAAGCACGGCCGCGACGAACTCTATCAAAACTCAGTGATCCTGCCGGGCACCGAATTGCTGGCGACCGCTTACTCGGAGAAGAGCATCGATCCCAAGAACACCGGCAAGCATGAGCCGATCGTCTGGGTGGCGACCTACGGCAAGGGCCGGGTCTACCACAACGTGCTGGGACACGACGTGGAGGCGATGCAAAGCGCCGGTTTCAAGGCGCTGATGATCCGCGGCGTGGAATGGGCCGCCACGGGCGAGGTATACCATCCGGTGCCGGAGGACCTGAAGAAGAAACCGCAGTAATACGAGCCGCCGGCTTTATGCCGGCGGTCGGCGGGGGGCGGGCCTGAACGAGGTTCCGGCAAAGAAAAGGATTGACCAATGGCAAAGTCAAACATCTACCAACTGAAGATTACGCTTGCCGGGATCAAGCCGCCGATCTGGCGGCGGGTCCAGGTCAAGGACTGCACACTTCTCAAGCTGCACCAGATTATCCAGGCTAGCATGGGGTGGGGCAACTTCCATCTGTGGCTCTTTGACATCGGGGGCGAAGAGTACGGCGACGACGCCATCGACGGCGGCGGCGACATGGACCTCGCCAGCGCTCGCAAAGCCAAGTTGGGCGATTTCGTTGCCGAGAGTGTCAAGAAGTTCCGGTACGTTTACGACTTCGGCGACAGTTGGGAACATCTCCTTCAGGTGGAGAAAGTGCTCGAGGCCGATGCCAAGGTCAAGTACCCACGGTGCGTCGATGGCAGCCGTGCCTGCCCGCCGGAGGATTGTGGCGGCGCCTGGGGCTACGGCGATTTCCTCAATGCTATCCAGAATCCGAGCCATGAATCGCACGAAGAAATGCTCGAATGGATCGGCGGCGAATTTGACCCGGAGAAGTTCGACCTGGCGGCGGTGAACAAGGAATTGGCGAGGATGAGGAGCTAAGAAACAATAGGGTTTGCCGCTTGCGGCTTAGCGTGACACCCGCGGGCATGCAGGTCGCAAGCGGAGATTCGAAAGCCGGAGACGACGTCAATGCTGCGAATATTGGGATCGCGCAAAACCACCTGCGACGGCATGACCCGGCGCGACCTCCTGCACCTGGGCGGACTGGGGCTGTTCGGCTTTGGCTTGACCGACCTGTTTCGCCTTCAAGAAGCGCAGGCTGCCCCGCCTCGGCCGGAGCGGTCCTTCGGACGGGCGAAGGCGTGCATCCTCATCCACTTGTTTGGAGCGCATCCGCAGCACGAGACGTTTGATCCCAAGCCGGCCGCCACCGCCGAGATTCAGGGAGAGATGGGGGCCATCGCCACCTCGGTGCCCGGCGTGCGAATCGGCGAGGGGCTGCCCCGCGTTGCCCGAATCGTGGATCGGCTGACCCTGGTCCGTTCGCTGACTCACCCCTAGCCGTTCCACGGCGTCCACTACGCGCTGTCCGGCATCCCGGCGATCAGCCCGACCGTCGAGGCCGACCCGAACGACCGCACCCTGTGGCCGTTCATCGGCTCGGTCGTTGACTACCTGGAGGCAAGGCGAGGCCGCGCGGTTCGGCCGGTGCCGGCGAACATGGCCCTGCCGTTCCGGCTCTATTCGCGGGCCAACTTCCCGCTGCTGGGCGGGCCGTACGCCGGCTTCCTCGGCAGCCGCTATGATCCGGTGTGGACGGATTTCGCCGCCCAAGGCACCCGCGCCGTGCCCAACCCGACCGGCAAAACGGACCTGTTCGACCCCTTCGGCGGCATCCGGCCCGACGACCGCTTCGACCTGGCGGATTCAACCTTCTCCCACGGCGGGAGAGGGCAGGGGGCGCCACAAGAATTGTCCCCGCAGCGCATCGGACTGCGGCGGTCCCTGGCCGCACAGTTCGACCGGGGCCGCGCCTGGCTGGATGCCCACGAACGCGTTCTGGCTTTCAACCGGCATCAAGAGATGGCCTATTCGCTCATCACCTCGCCGCAACTGGCCCGCGCCCTGGATTTTCAGCGGGAGCCGCAGGGTGTCCGTGCCCGCTACGGCATGACGCTGTTCGGCCAATCGCTTTTGGCGGCGCGGCGGCTGGTGGAGGCCGGCGGCCGGTTCGTGACCGTCTTCTGGGACGCCTACGGCGACGCCACCGCCGGCTGGGACACGCACTATCACCACTACCCGCGCTTGAAGGAACTGCTGCTGCCGGGTTTCGACGCGGCGTTTTCGGCCCTCATCCTCGACCTGGAAGCGCGGGGTTTGCTCGACGAGACGCTGGTCCTGGTCCTGAGCGAGCACGGCCGGACGCCGCGGCTGACGAACCGGCCGGGCGGCGGCCGCGAACACTGGTCGTCGGCCTACTGCGGCGTGCTGGCCGGCGGCGGCGCCGCCCGCGGCCGCGTCGTCGGCCGCTCCGACGCCATCGCCGGCCACGTCGCTGATACCCCGGTTTCCCCCAAGGACATCCTGGCGACCGCCCTGTTCCTGCTAGGGGTCGATCCGCACACGACGGTGTCCGACCGCCTGAACAAGCCGGTCCCGGTGGCGGGGGATGGCGAGGTGCGGTCAGAGTTCTTCGGCTAAAGTTTACTGTTACCGTTCACCGCTGGCATTTCTCGTAGGACAGGTTTGTAACCTGTCCAACCTCGTTGCCGGACAGGTTACAAACCTGTCCTACGAGACCCGCCTTAAACACGAAAGGACGAAAGCACCACAAAGCTGTTGGTTTCGTGTTTTCGTTCTTTCGGGCCTTCGTGATGATTCGCTGAAAGTTTGTGTAAAAAGGGAATCACCAAAACATGCTCCTCAAGCCCGGCACCAAGGTTTCCTTGAAAGACTACGACCCGGATGACACCGGCTCGTACCGCTCGGCCGACGAGGCCGAGGAAGAAACCCAAGCCCTGCTCACCCAGCTGAACAAGCTGCAATACCTTTTGTATGCCGAGAACAAGCGGGCTCTGCTGGTGGTTCTGCAAGGCATGGACACTTCGGGCAAAGACGGCACCATTCGCAAGGTCATGGGCGGCCTATCGCCCCTGGGCGTGGAAGTGAAGGCCTTCAAGGCCCCGCACGAGGAGGAGCTGGCCCACGATTTCCTCTGGCGCGTGCACCAGGCCGTGCCGCGCAAGGGCTACCTGGGCATCTTCAACCGCTCCCACTATGAAGACGTTCTGGTCGTCCGCGTGCACGACCTGGTGCCGGCCAAGGTGTGGCAGGCCCGCTACAAACAGATCAACCAGTTCGAGAAAATCCTTGTCAAGAATTACGTTATCATCCTGAAATTCTTTCTGCACATCAGCAAGGCCGAGCAGAAACGCCGGCTGGAAGAGCGGCTGAACGATCCGACGCGCTTCTGGAAGTTCTCGCTCAAAGACGTCCAGGAGCGCAAATCCTGGCCCGCCTATCGCCGGGCCTACGAGGAATGCCTGACGCGCTGCGGCACCCGCTGGGCGCCGTGGCACCTCGTGCCGGCCAACAACAAGTGGTACCGCAACCTCGTCGTCGCCCGCGCCATGGTCGAAACCCTGCGCCGCCTGGACATGAAATACCCGCCGCCGACCCTCGATCTGGCCAAGGTGGTGATCGACTAAAGTTCTTCGCCACTCGTTTCAGCGCCAGAACTGGAGAAGGATCTGCCGACCGAAGGCGCGATTCCGGTTCTCTCCGACGAGCACATGGAGAATCTGCATCGCCGTCTGGATTTGCTGCTGAATCCCACGGCGTTGGCGTAGTAATATAATGGGATGCGGAAGAAAGGAACGTGCCTCATGGATAATATCGCAGTACGAAAAGTGAAAAACCTTGGCAAAGAGGCCAGACGGGTGGTGCAAGAATTGCTGGGTCGAAAATTGCGGGAAGAAGAAGAAGTGACAGTAATGGTGTTCCCGCCCCACCCCGCACCCCCCAAGGCGCTCCGCCAAGCCGCGATCCGCGGCATGGAAAAGATTCTCGACAAGGCCGCGACGAACATGAAGGACCTTCCCGACCGCGAGTTTGACGACGCGGTGGATGAGGCCATGGATCACATCCGCCGCTGGAAGAATTAACGTGCGGATCATTCTCGACACGAATGTGTTGGTGCGAGCAGCCAAGAAGACAAACAATCCCGCGCGCGAGGTTTTGCGGCTCATCAAAGCCGGGCCACACCTGTTGCTTACGTCAGAGTATCTCCTCCGTGAACTCGAGCGGGTCATGAACTACAATCGTGTGCGAGGCCAGCACCAGCTTCCCCAAAAGGAAATTCAGCAGTTTATTAACGATTACCATACAGCGGCAGAAGTTTTCACCCAGGCCGAGGAGGCCGCCCCCTTTCTCTCGACCGATCCGGATGATAACCCAATCTTACATTGGCGAAGGATAAACATGCAGATGTCATTGGCACAAGGGATCGTCACTTTTTCCAGAAGGATGTCCTCCTTTGGTGCCGCAACCTGAGCGTTCGTGTTTTGAAAGACACGGAACTTTTGCAGGAGCTTCGGAAACCAATAGGCAAAGGCGCAAAGAAATAACGAAAAAAGTATCATTTTCGGTTTTTGTTGCCAGACCCCAAACTCACCATGATCGGATAATTGGCAAAACCTGTGGGAAGGCTGCGGGCGGTAATCTGGTAGCGCCATTCACCCACGGTGAGGCAGGGGGTTATTGTTTCGCCCCATTGGTTAGGCATGGTCGGGCGTTTCCGGTGGGGGATCGCCAGACCCGTGCCGAGCGTGGGTGAAACATTTTTGAGGTGCGATCATGAACCGCCGTTTCCGCTTCTTGTTGCTTGCCTTTACTTTTTTCCTTTTCCCTCCGCCCCAAAAAACCCGCGCCCAGGACAAAGAGGAAATCCTGGTCCTGAAAGTGGACGGCCGGCTCGCCAAGGACGATCCCAAGGACCGGGTTTTGAAAAACAGCCATCACAAGG
>CAZFGM010000275.1:0-9028 GCA_964518515.1 uncultured Alcaligenaceae bacterium
CGTTCAGCAGCGATTTTTCCCGAAAACCTTCGATGCCACGGCGACTACACCCCCTTGCCGCACCGCTGTCGGCAAAACGCGCAGGACTTCTCCCACCGCGCCGGCAGGGACCCTGCGGCCGTAATGCTGAGCGCTCGTCAGGCGAATCTTTTGCACCATCGGGGCATGGCCTCCGCGCGGCGCGAGGAAACTTTCGGCCCCTGGGCTTTTCTGGAGATCGACGACCCATGGAACGCGCAGACGGTGATTCGCGAGTTTCTGGCTGCACGCCAAACCACCCAAGATGATACAATAACGGCGTCGAAACCCAGATTGCTTGAGGAGGACTCTTATGCCTGAAGACAGCCAGACGGCCTTCCCCGCGGTGATTCGCAAGACGCCTGGCGTCATCGGTGGGGACGCGTGCCTTGGCAACAGGCGCATCGCGGTTTGGATGTTGGTTCAAGCGAAGCGGCTCGGCTTGACGGATGAGGAGATCCGCTTTCGTTACGAACAACCGCTGACCGAGGCCGAACTTGCCGCCGCCTGGAACTATTACGCCAGTCATCCCGAAGAAATTGACCAGGCCATCCGAGACAACGAGCAAGACTAGCGCCCATGAGTCTCCTTCACACGGACGAGAATGTACCGTTTGCCCTGGTGAAGGTTCTCCGCACTCTAGGTCACGACGTACTGACGGCCCTTGAAGCCGGCAGAGCAAACCAGGGCATCTCCGACCCGGACGTGCTCGCCTATGCCGTGTCCCTGGGCCGAGCGGTGCTCACCAATAACCGTCGCCATTTTCACCGGCTGCACCGCCAGTTTCCAAACCACGCCGGTATCATTACCTTCACGGATGACCCGGACACGCTGGCATTGGCCCAGCGGATTCACAACGCCATCACGGCAGTCCCGACCCTGACTGGGATGCTGATCAGAATCATCCGACCACCTTAGGAACGCCCCTCGCGAATGCAACGGTTTTTTCCCGCTCAGAAGGTCGCCGTCGCGTACATAGTTATTTTGAGGTCATCGGAAGCGTTTTCCAATAACCTCGTGATCAAGGTGCTGTGAAACACAGCCACGACCCTTATCATGAAAGGCGGTCAGAATGAGCATCGCAACTTTGGAACCCCAAACGATGGACCCGAAACTTCTCACCGAAATCGAACGCCAGGAGTCCGTTCTCGCGGAACTACCCGAGGACTACGAATTCCCCCTCTTCGACGGGCGACAGGCCATCGAATCGCAGCGAAAGAGCGCCTACAAGAACACGGCCCGCGCCGCCCGCGAGATCATCGACAACGCCTACGAGGCCGGCGCCAAGAACGTCTGGGTCGTCTTGAAGCGCCCCAGCGAGGAGGAGCGCGGCAAACGCGAACGCCGCGACGCCGTCTTCGCCGTGGCCTTCATTGACGACGGCCCCGGCATGAGGAAAGACATGGCCCGCTATGCCCTGTCCCAAAGCAACCCTGGACGCGCGCCGCCCTCGACATTAACAACGTCAAACAGGACGGCCTAGTAGTCACGGTGCCCCCGGAAAACGAAGCGTCTGAACTGCCAGCTTCCTTCCCGATTATATGAAAAAGAACCGGATCACGCTCAAGTCGGGTGTAGGCCATGAACGACAGGCCATCGTCGCGCAGGACGTGGGCGTAGTTCCAGGCTTTGCTGACGATCTGTTGGGTTTCGGTGCTTATGGCAAGTTAACTTCCTGTGCTTCCACCCGGTTTCCCTGAGGCGGGGTCGATGTAAATTCGTTGCAAAAGATGAGGGTGAAGGTGGTCAAAATCCTTGTCAGCCGTTAACAGAGTGGCTGCCGTGGCTTTTGCGGTCGCGGCTATCCAAAGGTCGTTTTTCCCCATCGTGTGACCGCCGCCAGGGTGGTGAATCGAGTAGTATTCGATTTCAACGTAGGCATCGAAGACGGCCGTTTGGTTGATGTCAACCGTTACCACGTCGTTTACAAGAAGGTTGGCAAGGGCCTGCTGTTTCGCGGTCCCCCAGCCGATTTGCTTGGCCAGGGAAAGGATTTCCCCTTTTGTAACAGCACAGATCAGAGGCTTATAAAGCTGCCCCCGGAGATGGTAGGTCGTGTCGAGATATTGGCCCAGTGGTCCGCCCCGAATCAGCGCGACCAGAATGTTCGTGTCCAGGAGATAGAGGGGGACGGCCATCAACCCATCCTTTTGAGCACGTCCAGAAGTTGGTCTTCCGTCTCATCGCCCGGCCACTTGCCGAAAATGGCGGCCACGCCACTCTTGGGAGTCTGCATTTCCATCAGCGATTTTACGTCCAGCTTGCGGCCCTTGCCTGGGGGAATCCGTGACCAAAGGCCGGGTTCCCCAGTTCCCAGGTCGATGCGTTCCGCATCAACCCGCAACAGATGACCGGAAGGCCGATACATTGCCCGGCCATGAACCACCACCCGTTGATTGAAAAGGGGCGTCAAGGATGCAATTTCCCCCTCCATGAGCACTCCCCGGATTTCCTGGCTGTCATCGAGCAGGAGTTGGAACCCCTGGCGGCTTTGCCAGATCATGTCCAGCTTGCCCACGACTCGGACCCGCTGGGGCACAGGCGTTTCCTGGAACAGGTGCTGGGCAGCGGCAATGGTGGCGGCGGTGATAGCGGCCGGCTGATCCTCCGGGTAACGGTGCCCGCTCAAGTAAATACTGTCGAAGCCTCCAGCCAAACTCCTCCAAAAGCGAATCAAACGATTCAGTAAAAGCGTGTCAAATCGTTCGCTGTCTTCCTGCTTGGCCGTCACGTCGGTCAGCACGTCCTCAAGCAAGTCGAATCCCGTATCGGCCGGGTCCGGTTTGCTAGGCCAGAGCTCCCCTTGCTGGTAAAACTCGCTCGCCGCTTCCCCAAGGGTAGGGGCTTCGAAACAAAGCAGCGTGTCCCCGCTCCGGTCCTCCTCCAGGCCCGCCAAGCGGATGTCGGCGGCTTTTTGTAGCCACATAGGCCGCCGGCCCTTGCTGGTGCTTCGCCCCAAAAAACCCATGCAGATGGACTGCCGCACCGCTGCCGGCAAAACGCGCAGCACTTCCCCCACCGCGCCGGCGGGGACCCTGCGGCCGTAATGCTGAGCGCTCGTCAGGCGAATCTTTTGCACAATCGCGGGCATAGGACCTCCGCATTCTTATCAGGTTAAAGAAGCCCTGGGTTAGATTGCGAATTGCGAACTTTTCGCCGGGATTGCATCTTATCATTTCCCTGCTGGCCTTGCGAGCCACGTTGTTTTTTGATTCGCTCCAGCAGCTTGTCCGCCGGTTCGTCGGCCGGGTCTTGCGGCACTAGCCGGCCCGCGAATGCCCGCTTCAGGATGCTCAGCCGCATCCGGGCTACCTCGGTGTTTTCCCGAACACGATTTCTTTCAGCAGGAAGTTCGAAAAATTTCAGGATTCCTCCTTATCAAATTCGGGCTAGCTGGATATCTTTAGATAGAAGCAGGCGAGGTTCTCCCTCACCGGACTCCGAAAAATGAAGTCATGCGGCAAAGGTTGAAACCAAGCCGGAGGCCAATCTCCCTGCAGGCCAGCGTTCCGCTTCGCTGCCAAAAAGTTTGCCTTTAGCTAGCCAGGGAGATTTGGACCATGGTTCTTACCGCCGATATTATTCCCTCTCCAGTTCCACCCAAAAACTCGGAACTACAACGGATTCGGGCCGACGACCAACGTTGTTGCCGGAACCTCATCGACCGCTGGGAAACGCCGGTCAAGGTCATCGCGTCGGGATACACTTCCCGGAATTCCGACCTGGACGACCTGATGCAAATCGGGCGGGTCGCCGTGTATCAGGCGGCTCTGAAGTACAAACCTTCCTTCCAGGTACCCTTCGCCAACTACACTAAGCGGGCGATCAAGAATTCCGTGATGAAGGAAGCGGCCCGGTTGGACCGCCAGCGGAAGTTCGAGACGCCCCTAAACGGGAATTCCGACCAGCAAGCGGAAATTAAAGATCATGCCGACCAGACCGACCCGGTCAAGGAATGGGTTCGGGAACTCCCCGAGCCGCACGCCACAATTTTCCGCCTGCTCTATGTCGAACAGCTGAAGCAGCGGCCTGCGGCTCGGGAAATGGGCGTGAGCCAGCCCCGGGTAGCACAACTGCACATGGCCTTTCTAAACCTCGCCCGGGAAACCTTCGCCGGGTAAGCCATCAATAAACACAACAGACTCCGCCCTGGTAGCCCGGGCCATTACCAGGGCGGTTTCAACACGGCCCGACACGGCTGAATTCAAAGAATGGGTTCGGCAGAAAAAGGAGATTTTTCGATGGCCAAAATGAAGACGACCGACATCGCCCTGGAAACCACGGAGCGGCAGAAGAAATACGTCGCCGAGCAAGAAGCGAAAGGCGGGGGCCTTGGTCTTGTGTTCGCCGACGCCTTCCTCCGGGGAATGCGTGACATCGGCTACAAGGACTCGGCTTGGGCCATGTGCGAGGAAGTGGACAACTCGGTTCAGGCTGGTGCCACCATCATCGTGGTCCGGTTCGGCTACGCAAAGGGTAACAAGACCAAAGTGAAGCCCGACATGATCGCCATGATCGATAACGGGGTCGGCATGATCCCGAAAATGATTGGCTACGCCGTGCGGTGGGGCGGGACCGACCGGGAAGATGACCGGCAAGGATTCGGCAGGTACGGCTACGGGCTGCCGAGTTCCGCCGTAAGCTTCTGCAAGGTCTACACGGTCTTCTCCAAGGTGAACGGCGGCGAGTGGCACGCCGTGCGAGTGGACATCGATGCACTGGCGGCTACGGCCAGCGATTTCGAGAAAACGAACAAACTTCTGCAGCCCCAGAAGCAAGACCCGCCCACTTGGGCGGTAGAGAAGTCGGAACACTTCGACCCCACGACCTTCGAATCCGGGACCGTGATCGTTCACGAAAACCTTGATCGGCTGGAGTGGACCAAAACAGAGACAATTAAGACCAAACTTCTCCAGCGGTTCGGCGTCACCTACCGGCACTGGCTGCCGACGCCGAAGATCGTAGTCGATGACACCGTGGCTGATCCCGTGGACCCCCTCTTCCTTATGGAGAACGGACGGTTCTACGACGCAACAACCGTGCGGGCACAGCGGGTCGAGACGAAGCCCGCCTTCGAGGTTGAAACAACGCGAGGCACGAAGGGGTGGGTCAAGATCCGGGCCTCGTACTTACCGCCGAATTTCCAACTCGACCCTCCGGATCAGCCCATCGAAAGGCAGGGGAGCCGAAAGGGGACGAAGCGTCATCAAGGCAGGTTTGAGATCATGAAAGATTACAACGGCTTGCTAATTTGCCGCGCGGGAAGGCAGATTGACTGCATCTCGCCTCGATTGTCGATGGCGACTTTTCAGGTTTACGACCGTAATGTGAAAATCGAGATTGACTTCGACCCCGAACTTGACGAGTACTTCGGAATGACGACCGCGAAACAGCAGATCGTCATTGATCCTGTTCTCTGGGACAAGTTGGAAGCCCCGGGAGGTGGCAATCTCCGAAACCTTGTGAAGGACCTTCGAAACCAGTTTTCCACGGACCTCACGAAACTCGGGGGCAAGGAAGATTCTGCCGCCGGGAAGAACGCCCCTCGGCCAAGCGAGAAGGTCATGGAGGAGACGGAGAAGTTCAAGTCACGGCCGGACAAACCCTCCGACGCGAAAAAAGCCAAGGCTCGCGAGGAACTAGAAAACACCGCCACGGTGATCGCCGAGGTGACCGGGCGGCCCCGCGACGAGGTGCTGAAGGAACAGAAAGAGAGAACGGCAAAACGTCGCTTTGAGGTTGATTTCCAGCCCATCCCGGAAGGGCCATTTTACCGCCCCAAGCGGCTGGGCGAGCAAAAGCGAATCATCATCAACACCTTGCATCCGTTCTACACCAAAGTTTATGATGCGACGCCGGAAGTTAAGGCCGCCTTAGAAGTCCTTCTCCTGGTTCTAGGGGAGGCCGAACTGGAAGCGGAGGGTGATTTCGAATCGTTTTATCGGTCGGCCCGTACGTCCTGGTCGGAACGTCTTTATCACGCTCTGAAAGAACTCCGGCCGGATGAAGACATGCGGGACAAGGCTGCGGCAGTCGCCGAGAAAATGCAAATGGCGATGAATGTGGAGTAATTTTCTGTGGCGCTGTTTGACTGCTGTTTTTTAATCGTACCTTGACCGGGGAAATTCATGATCTCGAGACGAGCTTTTGTGAAAACTTGCGGCGCGGGCATCGTGGGGATGTCGATCGCGGCGGCGGACAAGCCGGTGCCGCGGCGCCGCATGGAGAAGTCCGTATCATTGTTTCTAGGCGACTGGCCAACCCTTTTGGAATTCGTGACTGCGTACACGAACGAAATCGCTGAATTCGATGACGAAGACGAGATTTATCTTGCGGTCATGGCTGTTGTTGGCAAGATAGAGAGCCAATTGAAGGAATAAGGTATCAGCTGCGCAAGGAGGAAAAACATGTCCCGAATCATCCCAAGGAGCCGGGCGGGCTCATTGGCAAACGGAACGGAAGATTTTTCGCTGGTCGTTGTCGATAAGTTCATCTTGGCAACACGGGACTCCGGGTACCGAGGCACAGAAAGCGCCGTGGCTGAACTTGTCGATAACGCAATTCAGGCGGAGGCGCATCGGATTCAGGTCATAGTCACGGCTGATAACGAAGGACTGGATCCTTTGCGCATCGCTGTTCAGGATGACGGCTCCGGCATGGATCGGAAAACGCTTCGCCAGGCCCTGCGCTTTGGCGGCAGTTCGCGGTTCAATGATCGGTCGGGGCTGGGGCGATATGGAATGGGTCTTCCAAACAGTTCCCTAAGCCAGGCCCGCCGGTTGGAAGTTTATTCTTGGCAGCGATCCGGATTACCTTGGTTTTCGTTCCTGGATGTCGATGAGATTGCGGCGGGCCAGATTACGGAGGTTCCCGACCCAAGCCCTTCTACCTTTCCAGAATGGTTCGAAAAACCAAAAAGCCAAAGCGGGACATTGGTTATTTGGACTCGGTGCGACCGGTTAGATCGCCGGCGGGCGGCTACGATTGCGCGCAAATTGCACGTTCCACTTGGGAGGATTTTCCGGTTTTTCCTTTGGCAAGGGGTTCAGATCGTTGTCAACGGGATACCTGTCGCGCCTATTGATCCGCTTTACCTGCACCAGAAATCGGTACGAAAAGGCGGGCGGTTATTTGGAAAACCCATTGATTACGAAATTGAGGCGCGTTCGCCGAGTGGTGAGCCAACCGGCGTTGGAAAAGTGGTGGTCACGTTTTCGGAATTGCCGGTACACGACTGGCACGACCTTTCGAACGAAGAGAAACGGAATCGGGGGGTGACGAATGGCGCTGGCGTTTCCGTGGTGCGGGCTGGTCGAGAGATTGATTACGGTTGGTTTTTCATGGGGGGGAAACGAAAAGAGAACTACGACGACTGGTGGCGGTGTGAAATCCGGTTCGACCCAGTCTTGGATGAAGCCTTCGGGATCACGCACACCAAGCAGCAAATTCGGGCCCAAGAATATCTGAACGAGGTTTTGTCTCAAGACCTGGAAGCGCAGGCAAAGGCCCTGAATGGGCGCGTTCGCCAGGCTCACCTTCAACTTAAGGCAACGGAACGGACGGTTGCTGTCGAGCGGTTGGCCAGTGAACGCGACGAACTGTTAAAACCCCTGCCGCCTCCACCGGCGACCGCGAAGCAGCTGGCCTTGATTGAAACACTGGCCAAGCGGCACCCGGCTTTACGTGAACCCGCGTTGAGCGAAACCGGATCCATGCAATATCGGATTATTCAGGAACAAATGAAAGACACTTCTTTTTTTTCGTTCGCGTTAAAAGACGGATTGTTTGTGTTGATCCTTAACCCGGAACATGCTTTTTTCAGGAAGTTGTACAAGCCTTTGATGGAAAATGACAGCAAAGAAAGCCAGGGCCTCCGCGGTCAGCTGGATTTGGTGCTTCTTTCCGCAGCTCGCGCGGAGGCAGAGGTAACGAAGGAGAGCCACCGCGAGGCCATGCAACAATTCCGAAAAACGTGGAGCGACAACCTCGCCACCTTTTTGAGCAAGTAGTTTTCGGTCATGGGCAACCCCAATTGGCAAGCGTTTAGGCCAGTATTTCCGCAAGGAAAGGAAGGCTCTGCGCTCTTGTGCAGAGTAACCCGTAAACTTGCCAGCTTGTCCAATTCAGGGAACCACCATGAGAGAAACGAATCCATCGAACTTTGGCGCCGGTTTGCCCTGAAAAAACGAGTGAAATGCCCGGCACAGGAAAGACAACGGCTGGGCGCGGCTATTCACTTATTGGCCGATTTGGCGAAACAAGGTTGGTCCATCCAAGCCAGCGTCAGGCGTGTAAAGGTCGCTCGGCCGGAATTGGAAAATGGGGAAAACCTTGACCCTCGTGCACAAATCCGAAGACAGCAGCTCGCAGAACGCGACGCCCAGCTGCGTGAGCCGGCAACGGTCGAATTCGTTCGTGAAATGGAAGCACGGCGGCTTTTTCGGGACAGGTTTGTCTCCATCTTTTCCCTGATGCGGGATGGCAGGCAATTAGCGGAAAAATTGCGTCGCATGCAAGAATATCAAAGGGACGAAGAGGTCGTTCAGTTGGTTTCGGAGGTTGTCCAACCTTATTTGCAATTTGTGGGTGAAAATACCTGCTGTTCGGAAACGGGTTTGCGTTTGGTTGACATCTGGCGGTACTTTCGCCACACCTGGGCCAACGCTTACAAGACGATCCCAGGAAGATCGATGATGGTTCTGGTACGGGATGCAGCGGGTCCGAACCATCCAGTGATTGGAATCGCGGCGTTGAGCAGCGCAGCCGTGGCTATCACGGCGCGCGATGAATGGATCGGCTGGACCCCCAACAAGTGCTTGGCAGAAATCCGCGAACAGCCGAACACGGGGTTGGCTCGTTGGCTACAGAAGATTGTCGATGGCGCCATCGAGGAAATGTATAAGTTGGATTTTTACGAAGACGAAATTTTACGGCCGCACGACTTGCGGCGGCCACATCCCGAAGTCATCGATCGTTTGTTCAACGAAGCGCGTCGCCAGCGCGTCCAGCA
>CAZFGM010000276.1:0-8970 GCA_964518515.1 uncultured Alcaligenaceae bacterium
CACCAACTCGGTCAACGCCGGCAACTGCATCCGGAAATCCCGATAAAGCTGCTCGAACTGCGGAACCAGAAAGTAAAACGTGAAGCCAAGGAGAAAAAACCCCAGGAACAGCACCACGGCCGGATAAAACAGGGCGCCCAGCACGGTCGAGCGCACGTCGGCCAGGACGCGGGCATACACGGTCAGCGTGGCCAGGACCTCGTTGAGGCGGCCGGTGCGAATCCCGACCGCCACCAGGTTGGCATAAAAGGGCGGCACCCGGCTGCCCTGGCGCTCCAGGGCCTCGGACAGCGTCCGCCCGGCGTGCAGGTCGGCGGCGAGGTCCGCCGTCACCCGTTGCAAGCGGCCCCGCCCCATTTCCCGCGCCAAGGCCGCCAGCCCCTGGTCCAAAGGCAGCCCCGCCCGGGCCATGCCCGCGATTTCATCATTCAGCGCGATCAGGTCGTCGGCCGAAAGGCCGGTCCCGGTCCCGGGTTTTGGAGGAACAGGCTGATCCGAGATATGATTTTCCGGGTTCATGTTTGGTAACCGTTTGGTTTGTTCCGTTTGGTTTGTAGGTTAGGCTTCCAGCCTGACTTTGGCCGGGCTTTACCCCTCCGTCGTAGATCAGGCTTGCAGCCTGAAATGGACCCTTCGTCAGGTCCACAATTTCGCCCTTGAAGGCTTCCGAGTTTTCCAAGATTAGGCTTGCAGCCTGAAATGGACCCTTCGTCAGGCTGGAAGCCTAACCTACAGCCTGATATAGGCCGGTCGGCGCAAGAGTGGCATTCCCAGCGGCAAGTCCAGCACGGCTCGGTCATGAGCGGAACTAAAGGGCCAGGAGGCGGGCGCTGCCGCCAGCCCCGGCTGCAGTGGATTATTCTCGACGTAGTGGATGATGCGCTCGAGTTCGTCCACATCGCGCACCCAGTGATCATACGATTCTTGCTGCCAGAATCGTCCCTGGAGACTCAGGTGTTTATTGCCTTGATTGGCAGTGTAACTCTTGATACTGTGCATAATTCTCTCCCTGGCCGAGCGCTTGTTCCGGTCAGGTTGGAGTTTCGCTATCCAGTTTTCCAGCGGTTGAAAAACCCAATGAAAATGGCTGGGCATGACGACAAAGGCCAAAAGATCGTAACGCTCTCGGGCAAAGAAATAGAAGGCGTCAACCACCTTGGCGGCTACTTGCGGGTCGGCCAAATGCCGAACCGCGGGGGCCTGATCCAACCATTGCTCGGTTCGGACGAAGGCTAGCTTCCACTGCTCTGTCAACCAATCGGCCTCGCTCTTGTTTTCCGGTCGTGGACGCGTTGCCAGGGCCTTTTTGTAGGCCGCGATATCGAGCAGTCCCTTGGCCGGGATACTGCCTTCCAAACAGGCGGTAACGAAATAGGCAGCTCCAGGAACATCCCAATGGGGGAGATGTCTGCGGCGGATTCGTTGTTGTTCGCTCATTGCATTGGCCCTGTACCCGTAGGTTAGGCTTCCAGCCTGACAGCCCAAAGTCCTTCCAGCCTGACAGCCCACCGTCAAGTCCGCCGCCCGTAGGTTAGGCTTCCTGCCTGATATTGACCCTCCGTCAGGCTGGAAGCCTAACCTACGAGCGGTCGGTTACGACCGCCCGAGCACGCGCTCAATCTCCTGCGGGGTGGTCAAACCTTGCGCCACGGCCTGGTCGGCGGCGAGCCACAGCGTCGAACGGTCCGGCCGAAGAGCCGCGGCTTCCAACATCGACATATCGCCCTTGGCCAGGATCGCCTGACGCAAGGGGGCGTCGAGCGTCAGGAGCTCGGCCAACAGGCAACGGCCCAGGTAACCGGTTCCGGAACACGATTCACACCCCAGCGCTTCCCAGAAGTCGCCGGCCTGGCGGCGGCACGCCGCACACAGCCGCCGGACCAGGCGCTGATTCAGAATGCCCTTGATGGCGCTGGTCACGAGATGGCTTTCGATGTCCATTTCCAGCAGGCGGCTGATGACGCCGCAGGCCGAGCCGGCGTGTAACGTGCTGAAGACCAGGTGGCCGGTAAGGGCGGCTTCCATGGCGATCGCCGCGGTTTCCTTGTCGCGGATTTCGCCGATCATGATCACTTCGGGGTCCTGGCGCAGCATGCTGCGCAGGCCGCGGGCGAAATCAAACTCGGTGCCCGGCCGGGCTTGCGCTTGGCTCACCCCCTCGATGACCTGCTCGACGGGGTCTTCGATGGTGACGATGTGCCGGCCGCCCTCGCCGGCCCGCACCAGCTGGCGAAGACAGGCGTAAATGGTCGTCGTTTTGCCGCTGCCGCTCGGCCCGGTGAGAAGGATGGCGCCGGTCCGCTCCTGCATGAGGGCCTGTAAGCCGGGCAGCACTTCGGGAGAAAAGCCGAGCTGGTCCAGGTCCAGGGCCCGGTGCCAGGCGTCGAAAATCCGCACCGCCGCTTTTTCCCCATGGACGGTGGGAAACGTGCTGACGCGCATGTCCACGCCGAAGCGCTTGCCGGCATCCAGCAGCCGGCCTTCCTGGGGTATATCCAGGCGATACGTCAACAGCTCGGCCAGCACTTTGAGGCGGGCGACCAGGTTGGGGGCCAGCTCCCGGCTCAAGGTCGCCACCGCATGGAGTACGCCATCCAGGCGAAAGCGAATGGCCACCGACCGATGCGTGGGCTCAAAGTGGATGTCGCTGGCCGACCGGCGAACCGCCTCCGCCAGGATGACGTCCACCAGCCGGCTGATCCGCTCCGGGCCGGCCGATTCCAGGGCATCCAGTTGCAACTGCAGGTCGTTTCCGCCACGCCCCGACATGAGACGTCTCCACCGACATGGAATGAATGGATTATCGAAGATTGGCTGGGAACCTTCAAGATCCTTCAGGATCAGGAATTATCCAGAAGTTCGATTCTTTGCCGAAAATAACCAGCGTTGATCCTTGGGCCTGGTCTGTTCCCGATAAAGTAACTTACCAAAGGCACTCCCATCTGGTCACCGCTTTAGGACTTGGAGTGCGGTGACTGGTCACCGCTTTTGGATTTTCGGAGAATCCCAAAGCGGCGACGAGTCGCCGCACTCCAAAATCCATGCAACGGAAAACCTCAAGGGGCAACACCCGCCTTGGCCGCCGCCTGGGGATCGATGGCGTACAGGACCTGGCCGACGTGGCGGCGGAAGACGTAATCGCGATCGCGCAGCCAGGTCACGAGGGTGGGGACCATTTCGCCGGCCTTGGGGCCGAGCCGGTGCAGCACTTCAAGAACCGCATAGCGATCTTCCGCATCCTGGAGAACTTTCAGGGCGGCCGGGTGACGGGAATCGACACTGAGCAAAGCGCCGGCGGCTGAGAGCCGCGGGAGCGAACTTTTGTCCTTGAGGTACTCCGCGAGCAAAATCCGCACCTCGTCCACTTGAGGGTCGAGGTGCAGGATGGTCTGAGCGGCCGCGATGCGTAGGGCGGGGTCCGGGTCTTGTAAAGTTTCTTTTACCCAGGGCAGGGCGGTTCGAGCTTCCGCCCCGAGTGCCGCCAGGGCCGGGAAATAGCCGCCGCGCAGCGAGGCCGGTTCTTCCGCCACGACCTCCAGCAGAATCGGGACCGCCGGACGCGCGGCCGGGCCCATCTGGCCCAGGGCCGTGGCGGCAGCCAAACGCAGCGCGGCCTGGGGGTCTTTCAGAGCGTCGGTCAGGGCTGGGACCGCTGCTTTGGCCGCCGGCCCGAGTTCGCCCAGGGCCAGGGCCGCTTCGACCCGTCCGTTTTCCTCGCGTAGCGTTTGCACCAGGGTCTGGACCACTTTTGCGTCGGCCGACTTGAGGGCTCCCAGGGCAAGCACCGCGCCGCGGCGAGTGCCGGCATGGCGATCGTGCACGGCCTGGAGCAAGGCCGGCACGGCGGCTTGCGCCTGCGGACCCAGGGAGCGCAGGCTCTGGGCGGCGGCTTCGCGCACAAAAACATCGGCGTCCTTCAGGGCCGCCGCCAAGGCGGACATGGCGGGCTTGGCTCGGCTGCCCATCTGGCCCAGAACCCGCACCGCCAGCACCCGCCCATCGGCCTCCTCCCCCTTGAGCAAGGCCAGCAGCCGAGGCATAACCACCTTCAACTCCGGGTCGATGGCCATGAGGGCATCAGCCAGATAAGGTTGCTCTTTCAAGAAAGGATTCACCATCGCCCCGAGGACGGCCTGGGCGTCGGGACCGAGGTAGCCCAGAGCAAGGAGGGCTTCTTGACAAACAAAGTCGTCGTCTTGAAGGAGAAGGCGAACCAGGTCGTCGCGCACCTCGCGGGCGTCCTGGCCGAGATTTCCCAAGGCGCGGGCGGCGGCCTGGCGGACGGCGGGTTGCGGGTGGCGCAGGGCTTTGCGCAAAGCGGGCAGGGCGGGTTTTGCCGCCGCGCCTACCGTCGCCAGGGCCAGGGCGGCCTGTTCCACCACGCGGCCGTCGTCATCGGCCAGGGCCTTGTGCAGCGCCTGCACGCCTTCCGCCGTCGCGGCTTTGACGACGACCAGGGCCTGGGCCGCAGCCAGACGGACCGGGCGTGCCGAATCTTGCAGGAGTTCGACAAGAGCCGGTCCGGCTTCATGGGCATCCGGGCCGAGGCTGCGCAGGGCCCCCGCCGCCTGCTGGCGCACCGAAGCGTCCTTATCCTTCAGAGCGGCCACGAGTGGTTTGATCGCCGCCGGGGCGTTGAGCTCGCCCAGGGCCAGGGCAGCGCTGGCCCGCACCACCGCGTCCTTGGCGTTGAGCAATTTGACCAGGGCCGGCACGGTGGTTTCCAGATCGGGATCGATTCGGCCGAGAGCCTTGATGGCGTGAATGCGAACCGAGGCTTCGGGGTCCTGAAGCGTCTGGATCAGGTCCAGCGCGGTGGCGCGGACTTTCGGGCCGATGTCGCCCAGGGCCTCGGCCGCCCGTTCCCGGACGCGTGGCTGCTTATCGCGCAGGGCCTTGGCCAGGGCCTCGGCCGCCGGATGGGCTTCCGGGCCAATGCCGCCCAGGGCTTCAGCAGCATCGGCCCGCAGAAACTCACTGGGATGCTTGAGAGTCTTGATCAAATCGGGCACCATTCCCTTGGCCCGGCCGCCGACGTGCCGCATCCGCGATACAATCAGCGGTTGCAATCCGGAAAAGGGATCCTTGAAGGCCTCCAGAAAGGCGGGCACGAACTGCTCGGCCGTAGCCAGGCGCTCGAGGGCCAGGACCGCGCTTTGCCGGACCGGGCGTTCCTCCTTTTTCAGGAGCCCCAGAAGTTGCGGCACCGCGGCGCGTGCTTTGGGGCCGATGGTTGTCAGGGCGCGCACCGCCATGGCGCGGACGGCCGTCTCCTCATCTTTCAAAGCGGCCAGCAGGGCGGGCAGGGCGGGATGGGCCGCGGCACCCAGAAAACCCAGGGCTTGGGCCCCGCGCTCGCGCAGTCGCGCGTCCCGTTGCTTCAAATACCCTTGCAAAAGCGAAAGCAACTTCTTGGACGGCGCCAGCCGCTGCAAGGCCAGGATCGCCTGGCCGCGGACATTTTCGTCATCGTCGCGAACCGCTTCGACCAGGCCGCCCTGGGCGGCGCCGGCCGACTTGCCCATGGCTTCCAGAACGCGCACCGTCTGCCAGCGAACGCCCGCGTCGGCATCCTTGAGAAGTAAAACCAGGGAAGGAAGCAAGTCCCGCGCCTCCGGCCCGAGGCCCTCCAGCACCCCCAGCGCGTGCTGACGCAGTTGCGGGCTTTTCAGGGCTTCCTGCAGCGGCTCGACCACGGCCGGAAAATGCCGCCAGGCCACGCGCCCGACGGCCCGCACCACCGCCTGCCGCACCGGTTCGTCCGGGTCCAGAAAAGCGGCGATCAGGGCGGGCGGCAGTTTTTTCGACCGCGCCCCGATTTCCCCCAGGGCATGCGCCGCCTCCATGCGCCGGCGCGTGCCGACGTTTTTCCGGTCCTCTAGATCTTTGACCCAGGCTTCGACGGAGCGGCCCTGGAAAAGCGGCTCCTGGGCAGAACCGATAGCCGCCCTTTCCGGCCAGGCGCCTAAAACGAGGCCTACTCCCAAACAGAAACTAAAGTTACTTTTCATGCCCATCGAGTCTATCCGGGGAATTAAGGAACTCCCAAGGAATTCCGGACGCGGTTTTTGACGAGCGGGGGGCGTCCAGTTGCGATTGCACGCGGCTTGCCCTTTGTGGTACTTACTATCCACGTTAGGCGAGCGGCAGGAGAAAACCTTTCCATAGGCCGAGTGATGTGGGGCACGTTTGTAACTTGCCAGTTGCGGTCGGAACGTTACAAACGTGCCCCACAGGGATATATACCCCACGCGGCGCAAATTGAGGCATTCCATTTAGCCGGCGAGCTTGCTCGGCCGCGGCCAGCATCCACTCCACGGCGAGCAAGCTCGCTGGCTAAATAATGTCTTAATCCATCCCGTTCGCGGTATATAATCCTACCGCTCACCTTAACGCAACTTGGCGAGCAAGGAAGTTCGCATGAACCGGTTCATTCATGGCGTGGTCCGGGCGGTGGCCGAGACCTTCGACTTGCCGGGTCCGATCCTTGAGGTCGGCTCGTTCCAGGTGCCGGGACAGGAGGAGATCGCCGAGCTGCGGGCGCTGTTCGCGGGCCGGCCGTATACCGGCATCGACGTGCGACCCGGCCCGGGCGTGAACTTGGTGGGCGACGTGGAAGACCTGCCCCTGCCCGATGCCTCGGCCGGCACGGTGCTGGCCCTGAACACGTTCGAGCACGTGCCGCGGTTCTGGCGCGGCTTCGCCGAGATCGCGCGAGTGCTCAAGCCGGACGGCGCCCTGCTGGTTTCGTGCCCGTTTTTTTTCCGCATCCACAACTATCCCGGCGATTACTGGCGGCTCACCCCGATGGCCCTGGAGCTTCTCCTGGATGATTACCCGAGCAAGATTCTGGGCTGGCACGGGGCCAAGAACCGCCCGGCCGAGGTCTGGGCCTTGGCCTTCAAACCGGAACGAAACCGCATTTCGGACGAGCAGTTCGACCGCTATCGCACCCGCTTGAAACAGTACGCCCGCGAACCTCTTTCCTGGAAGCGGCGCTGGGGGTATGGCCTCGCCAGTTTGTTCGTGGGCCGGAAGCCCTTTGCCCCATATCTCGACCAGAATCGATGGGAAACCGTATGCCGGAATCCGGACGTGCACTTGTACCCCGTTCGGCGCGGGTCTCCGACGCCCCTGGCGAAGCCCGATGTAGTAGGCACGCTCCGCGTGCCGTAACGGCACACGGAGTGTGCCTACTACATGACTCTTTCCTGAAACCGGGAGAAACGGGCAGGCCGCGCTCGTCCCGCGCGCTTCAGGAAAGCGGCCAGCGTTTGTTGTTGGATGCCGGCCTCCCCGACGTTTCCGTGTGCATCGCCAATTGGAATTGCCGCGACCTGTTACGCCAATGTCTCCAGTCGCTGCTCGATCAACCCCAGGGGGTTCGCCTGGAGGTGATCGTCGTGGATAACGCCTCGGCGGACGGTGCGGCCGACATGGTGGCGGAGGAGTTTCCCGAGGCGTTGTTGCTCCGCAACGCCACGAACCACGGCTTCGCCCGCGCCAACAATCAGGCGGCGCGACGTGCCCGCGGCCGTTACCTGTTTTTTCTCAACAACGACACCATCGTGCCGCCGGATACCCTGGGCCGCCTGGCGGATTTCGCCGACCGGTATCCCGATGCCGGTCTGATCGGTCCGCGCCTGCGCGGCCTGGACGGCAAGGTACAGGTGTCGTATCGTCCGCGGCCGGCGCTGGCGGCGTTCTTGCATCGCACGCTGCTCTTGCGCTGGCTGGGCTGGTGGCGCGGCCCCTATCGCCGCTTTCGCCGCCAAGCGTTCACGGCCGCTACGACCCGGCCGGTGGACGTGCTCATGGGCGCCGCCGTACTGGCCCCGCGCCAGCGCTTTCTGGATTGGGGCGGCTGGGACGAGGATTTCGTTTTCGGCGGCGAGGACATGGAGCTGTCCTATCGCGTCGGCCGCCACGCTCCCCTGCTCTTCTTCCCCGACGCCGAAATCCTCCATTACGGCAGCGTCAGCACCCGGCAAAATCCCTGGGCTTCTACCCAGATCGCCATCGGTTTTCTCCAGTATTTTCGCAAAACCGGCACGTCGCGCCTCGGTTTGGGGCTGTACAAGCTGGCCGTGACCCTGGACGCTCCGGTGCAGGGACTCCTCAAGATCGTGCAGGCCCTCGGCCGGTTTCTCTGCGGCCAACAAAAGAAAGCCCGCAAAAGCCTGGTCGCCGCCCGCGCCTGGGGACATTTCCTGCTGCGCGGCTTGGTGCCGTTCTGGAAGGCGTGAAGACGGGAACGATAGTCCCTACGGTTGATATGGTTGCCAAAGCGCCAAAGGAATTGAAAATGAGAAACCTGGGGTCCATTGCCAATTGGCAAACTTCGCCCACCAATTCTCTGGTCTTGTCCGAGGTAGGCCCCCGAGGATACGATGGGAAAAAGGAGAAAGCCATGATCGAACTCACCAAAGAACAAGTGCAGGCCATTGAAAACCAGCAGACCAAACCCCTGCACATGGTGAATCCTGCCACCAAGGAGGTGTTCGTCCTGATCCGCAAGGACGTCTACGACCTCACGTGCAACATCGTCGGCGGCCAGGGCCGGGTCTGGAACGACGCCGTTGATGACGATCTCATCCGAAAGCGAACATGAAGCGCGGCGAAGTGGTTGAAGTGAGCTGGCCCTACAGCGACCTATCGGGAACGAAGGTCCGGCCCGCCGTCGTGGTGCAGGCCGATTTCCTCAGTGGCCTCATCGACGATACCATCCTGGTGAAGATCACCGGATCGCGGTACGCCATTCCCGATACGGAGGTGGAGTTGGACCCGGCCCAGGAACCGGCTTCCGGCCTGAGCAAGGTCTGCTATGCCTCCTGCTACAACCTTCTGACCCGCGACCAGGCCCCGGTCGGCCCGATCATCGGCTATCTCTCCGATGCAGTCATGCAGCAGATCGAGGCATGTCTGAAAAAAGTGCTGGATTTGCCGTGATTACGCTTGCAGATCAGAATC
>CAZFGM010000277.1:0-8953 GCA_964518515.1 uncultured Alcaligenaceae bacterium
GGGCCAAGCGCTTTGGTGGGTTGGCTTACAATTTGTTGGGGAGCGTGCGGCGGGGTTAATCCCCGCCGGGCGGGCAAACACGGCGGGGAGGAACCCCGCCGCTCGTTGTGTATAAAAAACAAACACGGGTCTTCATGTCGCGGAGGGCGCTCATGAAAGCGCTGGCGCTTGGAATCGTGGTAATGCTATCTTTTTTGCTGGCCGGTTGCGGAGGCCGGCTTGGGACCAAGCCGCGCCTGGGCGAAGTCGAGCGCTTGCCCCGGCTGGAAACGGAAAACCCCATGTACCATAAATCCCTGGAATTTCGCCGCAGCTATATCGCCACCATCGAGGCCCTCGAGAAGGTGGATTTGTGCGCTCAGGTACGCGGCCAGGTCACGACCATGGCCAAGGCCATCGATATCGGCCGCGAAGTAAAGAAGAAGGACGGCCCGCTGCTGACCCTGGCCATTCCGGATATCGTGGCCGAGCGCGCCAACAAGGAAGCGCTGTGGGACCAGGCCAAGAATCTACTCGCCCAGGCCGGGCAGGCGATCAAGGTGGCCGCCGCCGAGACCAAGGAAGCCGAGGCGCAAACACAACGCTACCAGGCCGAGGTCGATTTCCGCACCCTGAAATTCAAGCGCGTCAGCGATCTGGCCGAGGGCAATACCGTGGCCCAGCAGTTGAAGGAGGAAGCGCACCTGGAGCTGAAAGCATCCCAGGCGGCCCTGGAGGCGGCCAAGACCCAGGTCTTGACCAAGCAATCGCGCTTGCAATTCGCCGTCGAGGAGCAAAAAGTGGCCGACAGCCGAGTCCGCGTGGCCAAAACCGAGGTCGATCGGCTGGACGCCCTGGTCGGTTTTGCCGCCGTCAAGGCCCCGTTCGACGGCGTCCTCACCAAGCGCTGGGTCGATTCCGGGGCCACCGTCAAGGATTCGTCCATGCCGCTGTTGACGTTGCAGAGCACCGATAAAGTGCGCGTGCTGATCGACATTCCGGAACGGGACGTGCCGTACATCACCATGGACGGTCCCGAGCAGAAGGGCAATGCCGTCGAGATTCACATCCCCGCTTTGCAGGAAAAACTGGGCGACGAAAAATTGTCCGGCACGATCACGCTCAAGGCCGAGGCCCTGGACCCCGTCACGCGGACCATGCGTGCGGAAATCCATCTCGACAACACCAAGGGGCTGCTCAAACCGAACATGACGGGAACGGCCGAGGTAGTGCTGGCCCGGCGTCAGGGATTCACGGTGCCCGCCTCCGCCCTGGTGCGAACGGGCAACAAGGTTGAAGTCTATTACGTGGCCGATCCGGCCGGCGATCCCCCGCGCGGTCTGGTCAAGCGGATAGAAGTGCAGCTGGGCCTGGACGATGGCCAGCGCGTCGAGATCAAGAGCGACAAGTGGAAACTTACCGGCAAGGAGTGGATCATTGCCAAAGGCAGCGGCGTCATCCGCGCCGGCGACCCGGCCGTCAGTGTTCCCCTCAAAAAAAGCAATGGGCCCTGATGCCGGCTTACGCCACCGCGTATTCGGTGTGCTGACGCACGTCGGGCGGCCGGAAGGCGAGAACGATGTCCGATTTCGGGATGCCGGCTTGCACCAGCTCCGTGGCCACCCCGTGCTCGGTGTTGTCCTTCTGGATCCACGCCTTGCCATCGATGAGGTCGATGTGCACGAGCGGGAAGTGCACCCGCTTGCCCTGGTTCCAGCCAACGGTGATGAGTGCATACCGGCCACGGTCGCGGTCGAAAAGCGCCTCACAGCGCAGATCGCCGTAAGCGTAGGGGATTTCGGTGTAGACGGTGAGGACGCGCTCAATGGCCTCGCGATAGGTGCTCAAGGAATCCATCGGAGAATCTCCTCCTCGGGCATCATCACGCCGTAGTTGTTTATTATGGGTCTGGACGGCGATGCGGCATCCTGAAACGCCCAGCGTTGAGCTATTCGCAATGTATCTTCTAATTTATGCAGACGCAAGCAGCGAGATAGGCAAAAAGATCCTGCGAATAAAACCGCCAAGTTTCTTTTTAGAAAAAATCTGTTTGCAGCTGGGGGAAACTTCTCCTTTTTTCCATTCCGTACCTCTTCCTTCGGTCGAGTTTCGAAAAATTGTTTCCCCTGCCAGCGGCCTCCGCCGGGAAATTTGGCAAAAACAGCGAACCGGCGCAGTTTAGGTCTTGTTTTTTCACACCAAGCGAGTACGATGCCACGCTATAGGGTAGCGCGGTCGCGCGGCAATCCTAACTTCGCGGGAGAACCAAGCGGCCGGCTACAGGACAACATCCGAGTTTTTTGGAGGCATCTGTTCCGATGAACCAATCTGATGAGCGTACCGGGCTCGCCCCGCAGCACGCCCCCGTGACGGACTACGGGACGGAGGAAGATGAACCTCCCGGTACGCCCCGCCGCCATCCGCTCTGGCGCAACGTCCCCGGCCATCACTGGGACGACTGGCGATGGCAATCCCAAAATGCCATTCGCTCGGTACGGCAGCTTCGTGATCTTCTGCCCTTCACTCCGGAAGAGCTCGAAGCCATCGGCGCCCTCGAGGCGCATTACAAGCTCGCCATCCCGCCGTACTACTTCTCGCTCATCAATCCCGACGATCCGAACGACCCGATTCGCTTGCAATCGGTCGCTTCACCTCTCGAGGCGCACACCAGCTACGAGCTGGACGATCCGCTCGACGAGGACAAGGATTCGCCGGTGCCGGGCCTGACGCACCGCTATCCCGATCGGGCCTTGCTGATCACCACGCACGTATGCACCATGTATTGCCGGTTCTGCACGCGCAAGCGGGCGACCATGGTGCGGGGCGGCTGGGACGCCGTCAGCCGCGATGACGAACGCATGATCGAATACATCCAGGATCATCCCGAAATCCGCGACGTCATCGTCTCCGGCGGCGATCCGTTGACCTTGCCTCTGTCCAAGCTGCGTTTCTTTCTGGATAGCCTCAAAGCGATCGAACACGTCGATGTCGTCCGCATCGGCACGCGCGTCCCGGTCACCTTGCCGCAGAAGCTGTACGATCCGGAGCTGATCGCTCTGCTGGCCGGGGGGGAGAAGGTGTGGATTCAAACGCACTTCAACCATCCGCGCGAGGTGACGCCCGAGGCCGCCCGGGTGTGCCGGGCCCTGGTCCGGGCCGGCATGCCCGTCAACAACCATTCCGTCCTCCTGAAAGGGGTGAACGACGATCTGGAAACCATGCGGCAGCTGCTGCGGGCCCTGTTGCGCATCAAGGTCCGCCCCTATTACATCTTCCACTGCGATCCCGTGACCGGCGCCGGCCATTTTCGCACTTCGGTGTGGAAGGGCCTGGAAATCATGGAAGGCCTGCGCGGCCACATGTCCGGCCTGGGCATTCCCACCTACGTCGTGGACAGCCCCCACGGCGGCGGCAAGATTCCCATGATGCCCAACTACCTCGTGTCCATGTCGGATGACGCCGTCATCCTGCGCAACTACGAGGGCATGCTGGTCCGCTACCAGGCCGAGGACAAACCGGCCACCATCCACAAGACCGCCACGCGCGGCGTCAGCGCCCTCATCCAGGGCGACAAGACCGTCTTGTATCCCGAGGACAGCGAGCGCCTGGCCCGGCGGCGGCTCAACCTCAAAACCATCTCTCTGGAAAATGGGACTTCCTGCGGTGGCCCGGTCAACGGCAACGGCCACAGCGAGGAACCTTTACTGGAGGAACTGGTCGCCCGCTGACGTTTCGGCGTTCCCCGTTTAGCGGGGAGCCGAAGGCGACTGCCAACCCCGGTCGCCTTCGGCTCCCCGCTAAACGGGCGGGCGATGGTACCTGGGATGAAAATCGGCATCACTTACGATCTCAAAACCAACCCGGCCGACCCCTCTCCTCTGGAGGGGTTTCCGGATGACTTTCAAGAAGAATACGACAGCCCGGCCACCATCGACGCCATTGCCGCGGTCCTTCGCGGCCTGGGCCATGAGGTGGTTTTCCTTGGCGACGGTCGCGAGTTTCTGGAAAAGGTGCTCGCCGATCCGCCCGAGTTCGTCTTCAATTTCGCCGAAGGGCATGGGATCAGCCGGTCGCGCGAGGCTCGCGTACCGGCCGTGCTGGAAATGCAGGGCATTCCCTACACCGGCTCGGACCCCTTGACCTTGGCCGTGACGTTGGACAAAGATTGTGGCAAGCGCCTGGCGGCTTCGGCAGGGATTGCCGTGCCCCAGGCGCTTGTCATTTCCCCCGCCGCCAGCGACTGGAAAATCGATTTTCCCTTCGCCGGTTTTCCTTTTCCCGCTATCGTCAAACCTTGCTGGGAGGGATCGTCGAAAGGCATCCGCAACATCAGTTTGGTGAATTCGCCGGACGAGCTGCCCGAGGTTGTGGAATGGCTTCGCGGCGAGCAGCGCCAGCCGGTGCTGGTGGAAGAATACATCGAGGGGGATGAATTGACGGTGGGGATGCTGGGCAATGAAGAATCGGGGAGCCCGAAGCGCCAGCAAGGGACGCAGTTTCCCTTGCTGGCGTTTCGGGCTCCCTCTTTGCAGATCCTGGGCATCATGCGCGTGGTGCCGCGGGAACCCCGCAAGCGCTTTGTCTACAGCCTCGAAGTGAAGCGTGATTTCCGCCGGCTGGTAAAGTATGAATGTCCCGCTCCCCTGCCGGCGAAGGAGACCGCCGCCGTGGAACAGTCGGCCCGGACGGTGTGGCGAACCCTCGGCTGCCGCGACGTGTCTCGCCTCGACTTTCGCCTGCGCGACGGCGTGCCTTATTTTTTAGAGGTGAATCCATTGCCGGGGCTGCACCCCGAGGACAGCGATCTGGTCATTATGGCCAAGCTCGTCGGCTGGAGTTACGAACGTCTGGTGGGAACCATCTTGCAAGCCGCCCTGGATCGGCAACAATTACCGGCGATGGTCAAGAATAGTTCGTAGTGCGGGCTTCAGCCCGTTTTTGGCGTGTTCGTTCTCACGGGCTAAAGCCCGCACTACAAACTCGGAGGTTGGCATGTCCCTGATCACGCCATCGTGGTTCAAGCAACGCCAAGCCAAGGCCGAGCCCGCCGGTCCGCATACGTATCGGCTGGCCGGTCCAAATTTGCAGGAAGCCTTTCTCGAGTTGCGGAAAACGGACAACGGCAAGTGGATGGGCGTCCTGCGCCTGAGCGCCGACGGCCCTGAGGTCGCCGCCACCGAGGCGAAATTCGACCGGCCTTACGAGGCCTGGGAGGTGGCGTTCGAGATGTACCGGCAGAGGTTGGTGGTGTAAGCATGGCCCGGTGGGCAAAAGCTCGTTGGTCAACGCTGGACCTTTCCTACGGGTGGAATGACCAGTTCCACTTGATGCGGCCCCGCCGACAAATTCAACATCAAGCGGCCATCCAGGAAGCGGGGGGACCGCTCTTTGCCGTCTAACAGAAGGCGCAGCTTCTTTCCATTCTCGGGCAGGCCGATAAAGATTGTGGACGCCTTGCCGTCGGTCTGGCCCAGCCAACGGCCGTCTTTGTGCCGCCAGAGCGAGATCGCGGCGCCGGTGGAGCGGAGGGAAAGGCCTTCGGCCTCCAGGATTTCGCCGTCCAGCAAATGCCAGCGGATGCCATCGTCGCGGCGCTGCATGACGGCGCAGCGGCCGTGAAAGCGCAGGGCCTTGCTATCGAAGGCCGTCGGCCCGCCGACAAATACCAGGTCTTCGGCCGTCCCGCGCCGGATTCTCAAGCCGGCACCGCTCTCCTCCAAGCTCACCGGTGGGGAACGATCGCGGCGATCGCGCGGGATCAATACTGCCTTCATCTGGCCTCCTTGCGGAACGGCTACCGTCAGCCGCTGCATAGCAATGGGGTCCATCCCGCCTTGATCGAGCTGCGTCCGGGCAATCTTGTGGGGATACTTGGCGCCGTCGCCGACGAAATGGACCCCCAGATCAACGCCGAGCCTTCCGGTGAATTGCACCGATCCGCCTTTGGCCACCGCCTGGTCCGCCAGGACGGAAAGCAACCATTGGGTGGGTTGGGGACGCACCACCTCATCCGCCAGGATGAGGTAGTCATTTTTGAATAGCAGGACATGCCGCCGCACCTCGGGGCCGGAAGCGGGAGACTGGGCGACCAGATAATCGAGATGCTCGAACGAGCGCAGGGCGGCAATCTGTCCGCCGAAGAAGCCGCCTTTGCCGTCGGCCCGCAGGAGAGTGGAAACGCCTTCTCCCTCGCCGCCGTCGATCGCCAGCGGGACGCCCTTGGCGTAATAGATGAAGGTGTGGTCGCCCCATTTGCCGTAGCGGACGCCGCCCGCGCCGCAGCGGTAAAGAACATAGGACTCCTCGGGGGTATCCACGCCGGCGCGCAAGACCCCCCCGAAGCCGGGAAGCAGCCGGCTATCAAGCGGCGGCGCTTTTTCCATGCCGAAGTCTTTTGGCTCCAGACAGGCGATGAGAAAGCGCGGCGGCACCATCTGGGCGTTGGCGATCGGGTTCTTTTTGCGCAGGAGCACCGCCGGCGCCCCGCCCCGGTTGAAGGCCCACATCAGTTCCCCCGCCAGCTCCGGGTCGGCCTTGGCGAACCCCTTGGCCAGGAGGGCCGCATCATAGCGGACCTCCACGCCGCAAGGCCCGGCGTGGTCGCCGACCGGCGGCACGTGCCGGGTGCGGACAGTTTTCGCATAAGGAATGCCCGCCGGCAAACCCTTGCGCAGCAAGTCCGGGTCGCTGGGATGCGGCGGGGTGAGCAGCGCCAGCAGCCAGCGAACAAAGTCCTGATAATCGGTCGAGCGCAACAGTTCCTCGTCGCCGGCAGTCCGCGCCTGATGGGCCACGTAAGCAAAGTTGCAGAAGGTCTGCTGGTAATAGCAGACGGGATTCTCCGGCCACTTGCCGCCGGGCATCTGCCAGACGTAGAGCAGGTCCGATAGCCGGTCGAGGTTTTCGCGGACCCAGCGGCCGGCGTGCGGATGGTCGGGGAAAGTGAAGCCGACGCTGGCGACGCCCGACAGCCGGGCGGCATCGAAGTCCTGCTGGCCGGGGTTGTACTGATAATTCATGAAATTGGGATCGTGGAAGCGATACGCCGCCAGGGCCAGGCCGGCGCGGAGTTGGGCCAGCTCCTCGGGCGAAAACACGCCCGTCGGCTCCAACAGGTCGTAGCGCTCGCACAGATTCACCAGGTCCCGCACGCTGACCTGGTTATAGGGGACATGGCCCAGGTCGTGCCCCAGGATGACGGCCGGCGCCCAGCGCTGGACCACTTCGTCGTAGAAAGCCGCAGCGGCTTTCCAGGCCAGCTTCGGATCGCCGCTGACCAAAGCGCGGAATTCTTGCATGCCTTCCAAATCCCACAGCACGGCAAAAAAGGGATGCTTCAAGTTGGCCCGCATCCGCCCCAAGTCGTCCAGGCGGTAATTCAAACGCGGCCGGACCAGCGCTTTCGGCGCCCATTCCAGCACGTAGTCTTTGAATTTGTCCAGCGGCAAATCCCCCACCTTGACCGGCAGGTAGCGAATGTACGGCGCGCGATACTGGCCGAAATGTTTGGGCGACAGCTTGGCGCCGGGCCGGTCCTGGGCCTCGTTAAGCTTCTTGGGAAAAACCGCCAGGCCCCACTCGCGGGTGCCTTCATGGAAAGGAAAATGGAAGACCAGGTCCGGCTTTGCCGGCCCGCGCTGCTCGACGCGAATGGCGCAGTGCCGCGAGCCGTAGTACCACGGCCACGGCAGCCGCATCTGGCCGCCCGGATCGGCACGCACCGGCGTCCACGTCTCCAGGGCGTAACGCCGGTCGATCCAGCCGCCGCGGTTGACCGAAAAAACGGCCAGGCAATCCTGCATTTTCTCGCGCTTGCTCTGCACCGCGTAACCGGTGGGATGGATGTGCACGTAATTGGTAATCTGCGCCAGTGTTTTGTTTTCCTTGTAATCGAAATCCTGGGGCCGCGGCTCGCCATGAATGGCAAAGCCCTGCTCGGGGGCGAAATTCGCATGCGCCGAGAATTCCCAGGCAGCGCCGGCGATGCCGTCGCTCTCTTCCCGCGCCGTGAAGTAAGGCTGGTCCATTTCAAAACGGAAGGTGATCCGATAGCCCAGGCCGTTGGCGAAGCGATAACTGATCTGGTAATCAAGAAAAATGGGTCCTTGATGCAGAACATTGGCGTTCATGGCGACCACTTTCCAGTCGGAAAGCAGGCGTCCGGCGCCGCGCCAGATCCCATCCGGACCGCGCACGCCAAGAAGGGGCGGGAGAGCTTTCGCCAGGGCCAGGCCGTCCTTGAAGTGCCACAGGCCGCTGGGCAGGCGCACATCCAGCTTGCCGGTGCTCAGCTGGACCAGGTCGCCATCCGGTGTCAGCGTCATGCCTTTATGCGGCGTGACTTTCTTTCCCTCCGCGCCAAAGAAAATGCGCCAGGTCGAGCGCGTTTTGCCTGGGACCTCGGCGAGAAAGTGCACGGTGGCTTCCTGGAGCATGCGCTGGCTGCCACGGGTAAAGACGACATTGGTTACCTGGTGGGGGACGACTTTCTTGGTTTGCGTATCGAAAACAAGAAGCGATTCGGGAATTGCCTGACCATGAAAAGGCACGCGGAAACCGACCCGCTGTTTCTCCCAGTGCCATTCCAAGGGATTGAAAATGCCGACATCGTGGAAGCGTTTGCGAACTACGCCATCGGTGCCTTGCAGTTGCTTGGGCGCGTCAACCGCTGCTGCCGCCGGCCCAGCAGGCTGCGCCGGCTGATAGTTTACTTCCACCTTCAAGTCCTGGTTCTCTTTCAACTCCAGGCCTTTGCGCACGAACAAGAACGGGAACCGGCTTTTTTCCCCCGGCACGCTCACCGCCAGATAGTCAAAAGTGCCCGGTTTCACCTCCGTGAAAGTATAGCGGCCGTGCGGATCACACGGAGCGATGCGCGCCTCATCGGCTTTGACAAGGTGGACTTTCGCCGCGGCCAGGGGAAGTCCCTTTTCGTCGCGAACGGTTCCGCTCACCTGGGCGTTGGCGGCGAATG
>CAZFGM010000278.1:0-8943 GCA_964518515.1 uncultured Alcaligenaceae bacterium
CGTGAACGGGGCTGACCCTCAAACATTGGAAAAAGCGCAATGGTATTGGTTGCATACAAATTGGGAAAATAGACACTAACCTGTCAAATCCAGATACTCCCGCCGTGAAAACCACACCGTGCCCACCACGAGAGCCGCCAGCGTGACACCCAGAAGAAGCACTAAAGCCAGGGTCCCGTCCACCGGCAGGTAAATTTGCGGCCGTTCGGGTTGGATGCCCACGCCATGGGCATGGTCAAACATGACGCAGCGGGTGTAGAAGCTGAGGCTCAGGCGTTTCATGTGGCCGGGAAGATTGCCCAGGATGGTTTCGATGAAGAACGAATAGAGGATGGCGACCACGGCGGGCCGGCGAAACAGCGCCCCCAGAAGATGAAACACCGCACAAAACGCCAGCGTGCCCACCAGCACCGCCGGCCAGTAGAGCTGAAACGCCAAGGGTCCCGGTCCCGGCGCCGCCAGGCAAAGCAGGGCGAAGCCGCCCAACGTCAAGGCCAGGCTCCACGGCAACAGGGCCAAAAACTTGCCCAGGTAAATGGACCACCGCGGCAACGGCCGAATCAACAGCCAGATGAGGTTGCGCGCCTCGCGCTCCCGGCCCAGGCCCTCCGTGGCAAAGCTCAGGCACCACAAGGGCAGCAAAAAAGTCGTGAATAACTCGAACACCACCCCGTTGGAGAATACGAAGAAGCCGCTCGATTCGAACACCACCGTCCGGGCCGCGCCCCAGGTCGCGAAATGCACCATGCGCGTCCCCGGATCGAGCGGCAAATAGCCCACCTTTTCCAGGTTCCATAAGTACTCCGCGTACGTCGGCCCCTTCCGCGGCGGCGAACGCCAATAACTGGTATTCCACCGGTCATACTGCGTGTTGAGAAAAACGATGAACCAGGTAAACGCCAACAGCCCCAAAGCAAACCAAACCATCAAATGTGCTCGTGCTTGCCGTTGCCAGCTGAGCAAGACGAGATAACACCAGGCGCGAAAGACCGAGGGGGAACTGGACGGCGTGACCGACGGAGGTGAGACTGGATGGGTTTCCGGCATTGAACCTCCTTCTGACTGAGGCGACCGAGCAGCGTAAGCTGCCGGGTAATGCGTGCCATCGCCGGCGCCTCACCCGGCAGCTTACGCTGCTCGGCTCGCCGAGAAAAGTCTCAAACCTGGCCGCGCGAAGAATAACCTCGATACGAAGTTAGGAAGGAGGACATTCCCTCGGGTTGTGTTGGATCTTCTTAACAGCGTTGCTTTCCCCCATTACCTGAACCCTGCGAGTATTGTAGCGACCCCTGGCTGTGCAAACTGCGGTTTCTGTGCGATTTGCAGTTGTAAACAGTTTGAATCGCAAGGACTTCCGATGAAGTGCCGCGACCACAACGGCCGATACCATGTCCGGGGAGAAGCGCGAACCGCGCCTGTTCCCGGCCCTGGAGACTACCGCATGATCGGCGAGGAAATCGTGGCCCAGCCTTCGGAAGCGGACCATTTACGCGAGCAATTGCTGCGCGCCCAGCGGTTGTCGAGCGTGGGCACCCTGGCCTCCAGTGTCGCCCACGAGTTCAACAATATCTTGACTACCCTCATCAATTACGCCAAGCTCGGCCTGCGCCCGGAAAGCAGCGACGCCGCCCGCGTGCAGGCCCTGGAAAAGATTCTCAAGGGCAGCCAGCGGGCCGCCACCATCATCAGCAGCATGCTCGGCTTCGCCCGCAACCACACCACGCAGCGCGAGCTGACGGACCTGGCCGCCCTCGTCGAGGAAGTCCTCCTGCTCACGGAAAAAGACCTGGCCAAACATCACGTGCACGTGGAAACGAAGTTTCACGGCCGGCCCGCCGCCCCCGTCGTCCGTGGCCAGATTGAGCAGATTCTCTTGAACCTGATCATCAACGCCCGCCAGGCCATGCCGCGCGGCGGCCATCTGAAAATTGACGTCCGCGACAATCCCCGCACCCACCTGGCCGAAATCATCATCGCCGACACCGGCTGCGGCATCCCGCCCGAGCAGCTCCGCCTTATCTTCGAACCGTTCTACACCACCAAGTCTCCCGACGAGCATGGCCACGGCGGCAGCGGCCTGGGACTGAGCGTCTGCCGGCAAATCATCGAGCAGCACCAGGGTCGCATCCGCGTCGAAAGCCTGGTCGGCAAGGGCTCCAAGTTCACCGTCAAACTGCCGTTGCAACCGGTGGAAGCGGGAGCCTGAGGATTGAACCGCGACCGCCGCAAACAGGTCAAGATTTCTTTTTGGGTCTGCCGTCCTGTCGGGGTCAATTCCCCTCGCACGCGCCGCCCTTCTTGGTTATAATCCCTCGGTTGTTGGTCCCTGGGAAAGTCGCGGGCGCCGGCGGTTCCGGCGGCACGGCTTTTCCGAACTGGAAAAAGGTGCGTCCATGTCGCGCTGGAACTTGTCGTGGTTGCTCGGGTTCGTCGGAGTGGCCGGTCTATCGCTGTCGCTCGCCTATTTCCTGCCCGGCCTGTGGGCCAATAACCTCCAGAACGAGCACGCCGACGTCAAGCTGTTTGTCGATGTGTACAAGGAAGTGCAGCAGAAATACGTGCAGCCGCTCGACGCCAAGAAGATGCGCGAGCTGGTGGAGAACATGATCAACAGCGGCCTGGAGCGCCTGGACCCGCATTCCAGCTTCATCAACGCCGAGGAATACATTCAGTTCGACAACCAGAGCAAGGGCAAGTTCGGCGGCATCGGCATCCAGATTGCCCTGGACCGCGCCGGCCGCATCTTCGTCGTCAGTCCCATCGTCGGCACCCCCGCTTACGAGGCCGGCATCCTCGCCGGCGACTATATCCTCAAGGTCAATGACAAATCCACCGAAGAGCTGTCCATGAAAAAAGTCGTCGAGATGATCCAGGGCGAGCCGGGCACCAAGGTCAAGCTCAGCGTGCTGCACGAGGGGGCCAAAAAAACCGTGGACCTGGAAATCATCCGCGCCGAGATCGCCATCGACAGCGTCCTGGGCGATCGCCGCATGCTCAATAACCTGCGCGAATGGGACTTCTGGATCGACCCGGCCACCAAGATCGCTTACGTCCGCATCGTGGCCTTCACCAAAACCACCACCGCCGAGCTGACCAAGGTCGTGGACGCCTTGCAAAAGACCGGCATGCGCGGCCTGGTCATCGATCTGCGCGGCAATCCCGGCGGCCTGCTTGGCGCCGCCGTCGAGGTCAGCTCGCTGTTTCTGGAAGGAGGCAAGCGCGTCGTGACCACTAAGAGCCGCAAGGAGCGCGAGGAAGTCTACAACGCCAAAACGCCGGCCGGACAAAAACCGGCCCTGAGCTATCCCATCGCCATCCTCATCAATCGTTATAGCGCCAGCGCCAGCGAGATCGTCGCCGCCGCCTTGCAGGACCACCTTCGCGCCGTCATCATCGGCGAGCGCAGCTACGGCAAGGGCAGCGTGCAGAACATCATCCTCCTGGAAAAAGACAGCAAGGCCGGCCCCAGCGCCCTCAAGATCACCACCGCCAGCTACTGGCGACCTTCCGGACGCAACATCCACCGCTTCCCCGACAGCAAGGACGAAGACGAATGGGGCGTCAAGCCCAACAAGGATTTCGAGGTTAAGCTGACCGATGAAGAACGTCTGGAATTCATGAAAAACCGCCGCGACAGAGACATTGTCCGCAAACCCGGCCAGGAACCGCCCAAGGACAAGGATAAAGAAAAGGACAAGGACAAGAAGAAAGAGCCGTTCAAGGATCGCGTGCTGGAAAAGGCGGTGGACTACCTCAAGGGCGAGCTGAAAAAGAACGCCCAGGGCGCCGCGCCGGCCAACCCCAATGCCGGCGCCGTGCCGCCCGCCAACCCCCAACCCGGTAACGGCGTCGCCGTGCCCGCCCATCCGGCCGACGGCCTGGACCCGGTGCGGGAAGTCGGCTGTCTGGACCCCCGAGAGGTACTCCCGCCCCAGATTGCCCCCAGCGGGCGACCCCAAGTAACCTGATCTTCGCCGCCAATTTCAGCCCGGCAAAACCTGAGGAGCCGGGCTTTTTTTGACTGGGAAAAAAGGCATAGCGGAGGGGGAGGGATTCGAACCCACGGACGACTTGCGCCGTCTCCGGTTTTCAAGACCGGTGCCATCGGCCGCTCGGCCACCCCTCCGAAGTTTTTGGCCCATGGGTACCAAGTTTCACAAGGTCCCCCCACTTTTTACGGAGTTGCTATCCAACAAGATAACACATGGGGGAACAGAGGAAAAGCCTTGGCCAAACCTTGGGGCCAGCGGTACCCAGCCGCTGGCCCCTGGGTTTTGCAACGTAATTGCTGTGCAAAATGCTGTGCAAATCGATCACACCCCCCCCGTGCGCATTTGTCGAACTTGTAACATCAACAAGCGTAAGAAGTTGTGTTATACAGACATAAAATACACAGAAACTGGATTCGAAAATAGTTTTCGACCGAAATCCGAATTGCGATGCAAAGCCCTGGCCCCTGCTGTTCGGCTTCGAGGACTTACTCCGCCGTCGCGCCGGCAATGAAGGCGTCGTACTCCTTCTGCTGGTTTTGCACGGTCGCCTGCAGCTGGCGAATCTGCCGCTGCAATTCCTCGATCTGCGTTTCCTGATCGACGAACTTCTGCAGGAACTTCTTGTACGGCTCGGCGTCGCGTGGAATGATCTGCAAGTTGGCGCGCAGGCGGGCCTGGTCGTCGCTCACGGTCTGGAGCTGTTTTTCCTGGTCGGCCAGTTTGCGCTTGGCTTCCTGGAGCTTGCCGCGCAAGGCCAGGGTTTTACTCAAGGCGGACTTGACGTCGGCCGACGGCGCCGGACTGGCCAGGTATTCCTTGAGGGCCGTTTCCTCGATGGTTTCCAGCGTCTGCTTCTTGCCTGGATAGGTCTTTTCCTCGACCACGTCCTGGCTGCCGGTCTTGCCGGCGCCGACCTTGACCTCGAAGCGGTAAATGCCGGGGCCGGGCTGATCCTGTTCCCCCAGGCGCTTCCAGTCCGGCCGGATCAGGTGCTCGAAGTGGAACTGCCGTTCCTTCTCCAGGTTGTTCTTGACCAGATAGGTGGTCGTCTCGCGAATCTTGTAGCGGGACTGGATATGGCCCTTGGCGATCTTTAGATCGACCAGCTGTTCGGGGGCGGTCTTGACTTCGGGCTGGACCTCGACGCCCAGGGCCAGGACGTACCGCGACGGCTGGTCCTCGTACACGCTCAGCTTGAACTGATCGACCTTGAGCTGCTCCTCGACCACTTCGCGGCTCAGGGTCTTGCCCGCCGGCACGACCATCTTGAAGCGATAGACTTTCGGGTTTTTCTCGTCCTTGGCCGGCGGACCGCCGATCTGCGTCCAGCCGGGTCGGATGAGGTGCTCGAACTCGAAGGTGCGTTCCTGGCCGGAATGATTGTGCACGAAATAGGTGCGCGTCTCGCGGACCTTGTGGCGGGCGTGCAGGACATTCTTGACCGACTTGAGCTCCATCTTGTCGCCGAGGATGGTCTGGCTGACCGGCACGACCTCGATGCCCTGATCGAGGAAGTAGCGGGCCGGTCCCTGGTCCACCGCCTTGAGAGCGACCTGCTGCACGCGCTTCTGCTCCTCGGGCACCTCGAATTTCACCACCTGGCCCGACGGCACGGCTACCTGGAAGCGGTAGTAATCGCGGGCCCGCTCCAGCGGTTTTACCCCGCCCACCAGGTTCCACTCGCTCCGCACCGGCTGCTCGATCACCAGCTTGCGGTCGTTCGGCGAGCGGTTCTTGATGACGTAGGTTTTGGTTTCGCGGTACTTGAAGTGGGCGATGAGCTTGTCGCCGCCGACCTGCACGGTCATCTCCGGGCTGATGGTGGTCTTGACCTCGGTCTTGACTTCCGTGCTCTGATCGAGGGCGTAGCTGAGCAGGCGTTCCTCGTTGGGCTGCAAGTCGAGCACGCGGGTGTCGCCGGCGTAGCTGCCGTCCTCGTAGACGGTGATCGGCCCTTGCGTCAACGGCTGGCCCGAGGTGTTCTTCAGGCGTATGCCCAGGAGGGGATACTTGGATTGCACGCTTTCGTTGAAGATGCTGACCTTGTGCCCCTCGATGGTCTGATCGAGGATGGGCAGCATGGCGGACTTTTGCCGCGGCAGGGTCACTTTCTGGTCGATGGCATATTGATAGTAGTCGCCGATCTCCTCGGCGGTGGCGACGGAAGCGATGCCTTCCTTGAAATTCAGGCCGCTGGCGGCCAGCACCTTCTTGGCCTCGTCCTTGGCTTTTTGCTTGTCCTTCTGGCGCTGCTGCAGCTCCTCGAACGTCAGGCGCTGCTGGTTTTGCAGGAAGAAATTATCGTTGTTGAAATTGGGATTCTGGTAGCGGTTGAACATGGGATTGCCGAAGCCGCCGAGATTGCCATTGAAACCTCCCTGAAAGCCGAGATTTCCATTGAAGCCTCCCTGGCCGAATTGGCCGAACTGGCCCATCATTCCGCCCATTCCCATCTGCATGCCGCCCATGCCCATCATGCCCATCTGACCGCCGAAACCGCCTTGGAACGACCCACCCTGGAACGAACCAAGTTGGCCGAATCCGCCGAAGCGCGGGTCCAACCCCGGCGGCTGCTTACCCATGTCCTTGCCTTTGTCATCGGCTTGCTTTTGGCCCGGCTGCTCGCCGGGCAACAACATCCCCGAATACACCGGCGGACGCAGCGAGGCGAACAGTTCCGGCTCCACCGTCGGACGCGGAATGTACAACGGCTCGTACAGGTTCATCTTGAACGAGATCGGCCGGCCGGAGATCAGCGTCATGTTGACGTCGTTCCAATCGTCGTCGCTGGTGTTTTCGACCAAAGCCCAGCCTTGCAGGAAGACCTTGCCGTTGGGGTCCATGCGCAGGCGGTAGGTGGTTTTCCAGATGGGCCGCTCGACGACGTAGCCGACCTTGACCTTGCGTTTGCCGGCGCCGGAAAAGCCGAGGCTGACCGCTTTCTTCTGCGTGTCGTGCGACTGGGCCAGGACTTGCAAGGCCCGCTGGAATTCGGTTTCCAACGTCTGGTTGAGGAAGCGCACGGCCAGGACTTGCGTCAGCGGAATGGTTTGCAGGCCGCTGGCGGTGGACAAATTCAAGAGCTCGACCTCGACGGTCTGATCCTTGCCGACGGGCTGGCGCTGGGTCTCCATGCCGATAATGGTGCCCTGGAGCTTGCCCGGCTGGCCGTCCTTCTTTTCCTGGCGCATGACCTCGATTTTCTCGCCGCGGGCCTGGTTGAGGATTTGCCCGTAGGAAGGATTGTTGTTCAGGTCGAGGGCGAAGCTGCGGAGGATTTTGTCGATGGGATCGTGGCTGTCGTAGTTGACGGTGCCGACGCGGCCGCCGCGGTCTTCCAGGATCATGCTTTTGAGCAGGTCGTTGACCTCGCCGGCGGGAAAGGTCAGGGAGAAGCGGGTGTTGCCGTCGATTTCGCCTTCGCGCTGGAAGTAGCCGACGCCGCTGTTGAACAGGACGACGCGTTTGATGGGCAGAGGATCGGGCGCCTTGGCCTTTGGGCCATTGCCGGCGTTGCCGGCCTTGTTGCCGGCGGGCTGGGCCACTGACTTTGACGCTTGCCAGATAATCCAACCGGTCAGAAGGCCGATGCCGGCCAGTCCAACCAAGACAAACTTACGGCGCATGGTGACAACCTCCAAAAAGAGTAAGTCCGAAAGTTTTTTTTCGGTGCGGATGCAACCCACGAATGGAATTCAGTGTAACCCGAGAGATGAGGTAAAACGATGGCAAGTGAACAACTTGCGCGGCTTTGTACATTTTTTCCCAAGGGACCAGCTGGAGGGATTCGCCCCCCACGCGGCGGGCCGCGCCCTTGAGTGCCCCTGTCGCGGGAAATTGATCGGTACGGATAACTCCGGCTGTCCCACACCTTGACGGTCGTGTCCCAACTCCCCGAGAACAGCCGCTTGCCGAAGCGTCCGGAGGACTTTTCCATCAGGAGATGCGCAAAACCTTGCAGGTCTCCTCGTAGCTTTCTTCGAGGTCAAGCGGCACCGAGAAGTTATCGGCCAGCCACAGCGGCAAGGTCGGCAACGGCTGGGCGATTTGCAGCGCTTGCAGCCACGTCTCGAGGTGCCAGCCCGCGCCCGGTTTGGCCGCGCGCTTGGTTGCCCGGCACGCGACGGCATAGATCGGCGGCGGCTGGACCCCCAGCGCCGGGTCCCTTTGGCCGATGAGATCGAGCAATTCTCCATACAAGCTATTGCCGCGGATCGTGACGACATCGACGATGGTCACCGAGACTTGATTCTGCAAGAGGGCGGCGCACTTGGCGGCAAACGCCCGGCGATGTTCGGGCCGATCCTTGTTGGCGGGGCTGACCAGTTCGATGGCCGCGACCAGCCGTTGTGCCCGCTCGATGTCGTAGACGCGCACTTCGTATTCGTCCTGGGCGGGCAGATCGGTGGCAACCGCGAGCGTCGGCCGGGCCGGCGCCCAGACGGCCGTCGCCATACCACCGTTGCTGTCCGCGTGCACAGCAACCGTTTCGTCTTTCTCATAGGTCGATACATCGATCTCGGCAAAACTGCCGAGATGCACGCGCGGATGAGCCACGTAATGGCGCGGCAGCTTGCGATTCAACAAAAGAACCATCATCGCGGGCCATTGGCCATGAACTGCTTCCCACGAAGCCATTTTGGCGGCGGGCGGGCGGAAATGATCGCGCAAGGGCATGGGCTCCCCTTTCGTTTCGTTATGGCGGTTCGGCTTTAGCCTCCCAGTGGAGGCGCTTTCAAAGGATCGTGAACTTGCAGCTAACTCCTTTGGCATGCCCACTGTCAGTGTACCATCCGCCGGCCACGGAATCCATACGATGACCGCCGCTGGCGGCTTAGCGTGGGGTTGCCTGAGTGGGGCGCATGTCCCCCGGCGCTAAGCCGCTAGCGGTTTCTTTAAGGCGAGCGGCAGGAAATAACTTACCTCCGTAGGACGGACATTCCTGTCCGTC
>CAZFGM010000279.1:0-4878 GCA_964518515.1 uncultured Alcaligenaceae bacterium
CAGATCGGCCTGCCGCTCTGGCGGCTGATCGTCGCCCGTTCGTAATTGCCAGTAAACACCTCGACGTACTCCTCTACGGTCACTCCGTTGGCGGCAATGTGCTGCACGTTGCCATCCGGATCATCTTCCAGATCCCAGAGGATTTGCATGTCGCTCATGCACGGTCTCCCGCTCCTGATTTGATATATAATTCAAATGAGATTAACAGTCAAGGGACCCGCCGGAATCTCCAACTCCAACTTCCGCCATTTATTCGCGGGACGAAAGAATTCAGGCTTCGCCCCGATGCTGTTTTTTGACTTCCCACGCATTTCGTCCTAAATTGGATTGTTACGTATTGCGCAAAAAATAATCCTCCGTGAGCGAATTTTCTGACCGCGTGCCAGGGCGCCTTCAAGGAAACATTCCATGAGCCGTGCGGTTGCCGAAGACAGCCCTGCGAAGATCGCCTGCTACCCCATCTTGGGACGCATCAGTTTCGGCGGCCAGGGAACCGTGTACCAGGCCCGCGATCCGCACACGGGCGGCGACATTGCCATCAAAGTCCTGTCCGAGCAGATGGCCAACGATCCGGTGTTGCGCCTGCGTTTTGCCCAGGAATGCCAGGTTACGCGGGCGCTGCGCCATCCGCACATCGTCCGCGTGTTGGATTTCGGCCTGGACGGCAACAAACCTTATCTCGTGATGGAATACGTGGAAGGAGAGAGTCTCGGACAGCGTCTGGACCGGGAAGGCAGGCTTTCCGAACACGAGGCCGTGGCGCTGATCGGGCAAATCGGAGAAGCGCTGCAGTGGGCCCATCAACGCGGGCTGATTCATCGCGACGTTACGCCGGACAACATCCTGGTGACGGCGGACGGTGGCGCGAAATTGAGCGACCTGGGGCTGGTGAAAAACGTCGCCGGCGACTTCGACCTCACGCGCAGTCAAAGTTCGCTGGGCACCCCAAATTTCATGGCTCCCGAGCAATTCGAGGACGCCAAGCGCGCGGACGCGCTCAGCGATCTCTATAGTCTGGCCGCGACGTTGTACATGGCGCTAACGGGGGAGTTGCCGTTTCGCGCCAAGCACGGCTTCGCCCTCGGTGCGATTTACAAAAAGAAACTGACCAACGACATCGCCGGGCCGCGCCAGCTGGTGCCGGAAATCAGCGCGGGCGTGGACGCCGCCATTCGCCGGGCGCTGCGGGGCAACCGCAGCGAACGCCAGGCCAGCGTGGCAGAGTTCCTGGCGTCCTTGACCGAGCCGCCGCCCGTCGAAATCGAAGTGTCCCTGGCTGAATCCGAGCCGATTCAGGCAGAAGCCGACCAGCAACCGGAACGTCGCCGGGCGCCCCGCTTGCCGACACGCATCGGTGCCGCCTGCCGGCCGCTCGAGCGCGACGCCGCGGCGGTCTGGCGCGGAGTGGTCGTCAACCTTTCCGATTCCGGACTGTGCCTTGAGTTAGGTCGAAAATTCGAGCCCGGCGCTCTCCTGGCGATTCGGATGGGCGGACAGAAACTCCGCCGGCAGTCCTTGCTGGTGCGAGTCATGTGGGTGAAAAAGCGCTCGGCCCAGTCCTGGCAAATTGGCTGTCAATATGACCAACCTCTCAGCGAGCAAGAGGTTAAGGACCTGGCGTGAGGATTGCACATGCGGCCGACTGAATTGGACCGCGGACCTTCCCGAGGCTGGCATGCTTGAGACCCCTGTTTACTGCGAAACGCTGACGTCTCTGGGCCCTTTTGAGCTGCTCGAGAAGATCGGTCGCGGCGGCCATGCCACCGTCTACAAGGCGCGGCATAAACCCACCGGCAAAATCGCCGCCGTCAAGGTGATGCCCCGCTGCCAGGAGCTCCATACCGGTCTCCTCGAGCGCTTCCAGCGCGAATTCACCGCCATCCGTGAGTTGCGCCATCCGCATATCGTTCGCGCCTTGGCGTTCGGCAAGGACAAAGAAGTCCTCTATCTCGTTCTCGAATTGGTTCCCGGCCAAAATCTCGAGGTTCGCCTGAAGCAGCACGGCTGTCTCACCCTCGAGGAAACCGCGCCGATCTTCAGCCAAATTGCCGATGGACTGCGCTATCTGCACTCCAAGCACATTCTGCATCGCGACGTCAAGCCGAGCAATATCTTCCTCACTGCGGACAATACCGCGAAATTAGGCGATTTCGGCCTGCTCAAGAAACTGACCGATGACGCGCAAATTACCTGGACGCGGCAGGCGCTGGGAACCATGGAATACGGCGCGCCGGAGCAATTTGAAGACGCCAAGTGGGTGGACAAGAGCTGCGACCTCTTCTCCCTGGCCGCCACGATGTATACCGCCCTGACGGGCAAGTTCCCGTTCGGCAAGGGGGGCCAGCGGCACATCTTGCAACGCAAGCTCCTGTGCCAGTTCGTGCCGTTGCGACTGGTGCTGCCGGCGCTGGACCCGGCCGTCGATCAACTGGTAAGTCGCTGCCTGGATCCGGACCCGCGCCGGCGCCCCAGCGATTGTGCTGAGTTCCTTGGCATATTGCAAAGCTTTCGCGCCGGTACGTCGCCCGCCACGGCAAGGGACTCCGACTGTGCCGTCCCTAGCTTCGAGCCCAGCTCCGAAACGGACCGTCGGGCGACGCTGCGCTTCGCCGTCGATTTAACGGCCACGTTTGTGCCCTTTCATCAAAACTTGCGCGGACGCTGGGAAGCGACGATCCTCGATATCTCGACCTTGGGCGTTCGTCTGCAGACGTTGCGGCCTGTTCCGGTCAATTCCGTGCTGCATGTCACGCTCGGCCAGCGCGCCACCTCCGAACTGGCTCTGGTCCGGTGGGTGAAACCGGGGGAAGGTCCAATGCAAATCGTGGGTTGCGCGTTTGTGCGCCCCCTGCCGCGCCAGGAACTCGAAGCGATTTGCACCTCCGCCGTGGACCAGCCCGGCTAGCTAGCGAAGGAACGCCAACTTGGCTGCCAAAAATGAGACTCTTTGCAAAATAGGGCTGGGTGAAGAATTGAACTGGCTGAAAAGGAATTCGTCGCATTCGTTGCATGGAATCCGACCGACCCAGCAAATCACATCACCAAAAAAAGCTTGTCGCAACGCATTGAAGGAAAGGAAGTTAATTCGTTGCATTGTAAGTTTTCAAGAACCCTGGGGTGGTCGGAAATTTATTTGTCCGAGCCGGAAGCGTAAGCGACGCCCGAAGGCTTGGCGTGGCCGTCGCTTACGCTTCCGGCTCGGAACTGCCCCCAGCCAAAAACAGGGTTATTGAGAACTTACGTTGCATTCGTTGCACGGGACAGGTAGGAGGTAGGACAGGTAGGGGGATGCCATGCAACGAATCCGGGATTGGATTCGCTGAGATTTTTGGGCCGCGCCAAGTATAAATCCGAATCACCCGAAAGAAGAAATTTGAAAATTGGTTTTTAAGATTTTCGGATTTTGATATTTGGATTTGTTTCGGATTTCGAGATTCGAATTTCGGATTTTTCGCGGTTACTCCACCGTCACGGTGAAAGTCCGGCTGGCGGTCGCCTGGCCGTCGCTGACGGTGACCTCCACCACGAAACTGCCGGCGAATCCTGCAGGTGGATCGATGACGAGCTGATTGCCGGTGACCTGGTAGACCACGGCCACCAGGGCGTTGCTGGCGTTCCACAACAGGCCCGGATCGGTGTAAATCGCTCCCGGTAGCGTCGCCAGCAAGGCGCTGGCGCCCAGGGTGGCCGAATAGCTGCCCGCATAGCGGCGCAGCTCGCCGTTGGGCAAGAGAAGATACCACTGGTCGCCGGTTCCCAGGAGCCATTTTTCATCGAGGCCCCAGCTGTTGGTGTAATAACTGCCGGCGTAGTAGAACCCGTATTGCTGGTCGAGCTGATAGGCCCGGTTGGAACTGCTGACCGTTCGCACCGTCCAGGTCAGGGCGTTTCCATCCGGGTCGCTGGCGGACAGGTTTACCGTTAGCGTGTTCTGGTTCAGTCCCATGGTCTGGTCGGAGATGGCGCCGAGGACCGGAGCGGAATTGGCCACGTAGGTCACGGTCACCGTGAACGTGCGCTGGACCGAGGTGGTGCCGTCGCTGAGGCTTACTTCCACCTGGAAGCTGCCGGAATAACCTACCGGTGGATCGACCGTCAATTGGTTGCCGGTGACAGTGAAGGCCACCGCCGGCGGAGGTGCGGCGTTCCACAGCAGGCTCGGGTCGGCGTAAAAGCCGGCGTCCAGGGTCGCCACCAGGCCCTGGTCAGTCAACGTGGCGGCGATGCTGCCCTGCCATTTCCGCACCTGGCCGTTGGGGAACAGGCCGTAGAAATCGCCGTTTTGGGCCTGCAGCCATTTTTCCTGGGCGCCATGATAGTTGGTGTAATAGGTGCCCATGTAGGACAAACCGAGCTGGTAGTCCAGCTCATAGGCCTGCGACCCACGCACGCGGCCGGCATAGGTCAAGGTATCGCCGTCGCCATCGCTGGCCGACAGGGTCACCGTGAGTTTATCTTGATTGGACGGCATCGTCTGGTCGGCGATGGCGCCCAGCACCGGGGCCACATTGGTCACCGTCACCGTGAATGTCCGGCTCGCCGTGGTCGTGCCGTCCGAAACCGTGACTTCCACCACAAAGCTGCCGGCGAAGCCGGCGGGGGGATCGACGGTCAGTTGATTGCCCGCAACGCTGAAGGCCACCTGCGGCGGGGCGGCGGCGTTCCACAGCAGGCTTGGGTCCGCGTAATAACTGGGGTCCAGGGTCGCTACCAAACCCTGGGCAGTCAACGTGGCCGCGATGGTGCCCTGCCATTGGCGCAGCTCGCCGTTGGGGAACAGGCCGTAGAAATCACCGTTTTGGGCCTGCAGCCACTTGTCCTGGGCGCCGTGATAGTTCGTGTAATAGGTGCCCATGTACGACAGGCCGAGCTGGTGGT